>SKRK01000353.1 GCA_007118525.1 Balneolaceae bacterium | reverse complement strand
GCATCATCATATTGGCCATTATCTCTCTCCAGGGTATCAAAAACGCGTCCGCGGCAAAAGGGATAACCCATCCAGTCGATCATACCCCCGGCCGCCCCGGCATATTCAAACATCTGTTTCTCTTTATAAGAGATCATTTTAGGCTGCACAATTCCAATATCCGGATCTGAAAATTGTTCAGCCAGCGGTGTAAGCCAGCCATGTTCAACTTCCACATCATTGTTCAGAAACAGAAGAACATCTCCTCCGGCATAGGCTGCTGCACGATTGTTCCCTCCGCAATAGCCGTGGTTCCTGTCGAAAGTGACGATCTTACACTCCGGATGAGCTCTCCTGACCCACTCTGCGCTGCCGTCTTCAGATGCATTGTCGGCTATAATGATCTCAAAATCAGAGTATCCGGAGTTAACTACAGAGGGCAGGAACTGTTTTAAATGATCCAGGGCATTCCAGGTAACAATGATGATGCTAAAACGTATATTCAAAATAATTATAAAAAATTGTGTTTTGGTGTTCTATAAGATAGATGAAAAATATCTTCAAAAGATTTTGCAAGCATTGTAAGGATTCCTATTATCAAATAAAGATCATTTTTACGGCGGCATGCATAAGGTAGGACTCATATCTGATACTCATAACTATCTGGACCCACAGGTGGCTGAATACTTTTCTGACCGCGATGAAATATGGCATGCCGGTGATTTTGGCACGATTTCCATTGCTAATGAGCTGAATAAAATCGCCCCGGTAATCGGTGTTTATGGAAATATTGACGGGCAGGATATCCGGAAAGTGTATCCGCTACACCAGCGCTTTAAACGAGAGGGAGTGGATGTATGGATGACTCACATAGGTGGTATTCCGGGCCGTTACTGTATCCCCATTCGTGAAGAGATTCAAAAAAATCCTCCAGATCTATTCATCTGTGGACACTCTCACATTCTTAAAATAGCCAGGGATCAATCACTGGGTAAAATGCTCTACATGAACCCCGGTGCTGCAGGAAAGCAGGGATTTCAGGTTCAAAGAACCTTGGTGCGATTTTCGATCGATCAGGGCAAGATTCAGGATGTGGAAGTGATTAACCTCGGAAAAATCCACGAAGAGGCCTGATGAACGCTGCCATTCAGCGGCAGATGCTTATCACACATCATTCTCTCTTCGCAATAACTCTATTGCATTAAAAGCAGATTGAATCACAAGGGGTATTCCACCGCCGGGATGCGTGCTTCCTCCAACCAGGTAGAGATTCTCAATATTGCGAAGTTTATTTCGGGGGCGAAGAAATGCCGCAAATTTCCCGTTCGAAGATGTTCCGTATATGCTTCCGCGATTGGACCCGTACCGTTTTAGGAAATCATCCGGTGCAATTAATTCTGAATATTCGACGGAATCAGTCAGCCCATCTAGCCCCCGCTTTTCCAGTTCATTAATCAGAAACCGGGAGTATTCAGAACGAATCTTATCCCAGTTCTGCCCATCAGCAACATAGGGTGCATTTACCAGAATAAAGAGATTGGAGGAGTTTTTAGGAGCATGACCCTGATCTGTGAATGATGTATTTGCGATGTAGATGGTTGGATCAACAGGCATCCTTTTATGGCTGAATATATCTTCAAACTCCTGTCTGTAATCACCTGAAAAGAAGATGTTGTGATGTTTCAGCTTTTCCCATCTTCTGTTGCAGCCCAGCATCATTACAAAGCCTGAACAGGAGGGTTCAATGGCCTTTTGTCTCTCTCTTTTACGCCTGCCAAGAGCTTTTTCGGGAAGAAGGTTAATGATCGTATCGGTAGCATCAGAATTGGCTATCAACAGGTCACAGGGATCCGTTTTTCCGGAAATCAGCGTTACTCCCACAGCTTTTTTACCGGAGTGATCAATGGACTGAACCTCCTCATCAAAATGGAATTCAACCCCCATCTCAGTGGCAAGAGTTTGCATCGCCTCAGCAATTTTATAGAGTCCGCCAAGCACATAGTAACCGCCCTGATTAAGTTCCACGTGTGGAATTACGTTAAGTGTAGCCGGTGCACGAAAGGGAGATGATCCGTTATATGTTGTAAACCGCTTGAAGAATTGCCTCAGATAGTCCGATTTAAAGTGATGGTCTACCTTATCTGAAACGGTTGAGAAGGCATCAATATCCAGAAAATCGAGCAATTTCAGGTGCCTGATATCCCTGAGGCCGTAGAGCGGATTGAAAAGAAAGGCATCGGCTGTGCGGTTATAGAGATCTTCGGAACGATCTAAAAAAGAGCTGTATGCTTCGGCATCTTCCGGGGCAAACTTTTTGATTTCATTCATGCTGCGTTTGCGGTCAGCATGGTTGTCAAATATCACGTTATCCGGGTAAAAATATCTGCATAGCGGTTCCGGTTCTTTAATTTCCAGGTAATCCCCCATGTTTTTTCCACACTCTACAAAAAGTTTTTCAAGGATAAACGGCATGGTAAAAAGACTGGGGCCGGTATCGAAACGGTATCCGGAAGCAGTGACTTGCTGCATCTTGCCTCCGGGTGTACTGTTCTTTTCATAAACCGTAACCTTGTATCCTTTTCCGGCAAGGAGGGAAGCTGCCGCCAGCCCGCCAAGGCCGGCACCAATTACAACGGCATGTTCAGGCATATAGTTTTTTTGTGGCTATGAATCGAATTTGGCTGATGATCAAAAAGTTTCTGAAGGTCATAAAAAAACTGCCCCGTTCAACACCGCAACTTATTCACTGCCGTGTGGACAGGGCATAATTTAAAATATTTATGATCAAATCAGAGAGTTGCCTATCTGATTGAACTATTATTAAAAGTTTATTTAAACGTCACAACCTCGACAGGACCATGGTCGTAGCATTCCCCATTTTTTACATGGTGTAAGCGTCCGTTCACCAGATAGTCCATATGGTCTCCGTGCGGAACCATCTCATGGCCGCAGGCATCGGTATGATCGCAGCCGCAAGGTAAAGTCTTGCTTTCTGCAGGGTTTTTCTCAGTTACCGGAATTACACATTTTACCCACTTGCCATCATTTTCACGATGCAGTTCACCATCGTGCAGATAGTCGATATGATCTTCATGCTTTATTTTAGTGTGTCCGCAAGCGATGCTGTGCTGATGAGAATGGTCTCCCTTAACTGCGTGTTCTTTTGTTCCGTTACTCATAACTTATCCTCCTTTTGATTTGATTTAGATGCACTATCTAATAAGTATAATGATTATCCGGTATGCATAACAAGGTCTGAAATTTATCGTTCCGTATTTCTATATCATAAACAGGGCGTACTCAGGGTTAAACAAAATCTGAAATTTTAACCGGCCGGGCGTTTATTAACTATTTTCGCGTCAGCTTTGCAACAGCCTCAATGTGATAGGTTTGAGGAAACATATCGACAGGCTGCACGTTTTCGACGATGTAGGTTTCTTTCAGGATTTTCAGATCCCGTGCCATAGTGGATGGATTGCAGCTTACATAAACAAGCCGGTCCACATCGAGCCCGGCGAGCTGTTCCACCACATCGGGGTGCATTCCGGAGCGGGGCGGATCTGTGATCACGCAGTCGGGCCGCCCATTCTCTTCCAAAAACTTGTCATTAAATGTGTCTTTCATGTCACCCAACACAAAATTGACGTTCTTTACACCATTCTCTGTGGCATTAAATCGCGCGTTTTCTACCGCCACATCCACAATTTCAATGCCTGTAACCTTGTCTGCTTTATCCGCCATAAAAAGGGAGAGGGTACCCACACCACAGTAGAGATCAAAGAGATGCCCGCCTGATTCAATTGCGGCATATTCGCGGGCTACCGCGTATAGTTTTTCAGCCTGCCGTGTGTTGGTTTGAAAGAAAGCGTTTGCATGAATTTTAAAAGCGTGATTGCCAATGTGATCCACAATATAGCCGGGACCATAAATCACATGTTCATAGCGTCCAACTGCGGTTGGGTTGGGCTGATCGTTTACATTGTTTACAATGGTGGTAATGCGTGGAAACTCCACCAAAAGCTTTTCGGAGAGTTCTCCGATCAATTCCTGATTATCCTCAAAGGTGACCAGGTTCACCATAAGATCATCCGTAAAGTGCGAGTTACGGATTACCAGGTGGCGTATAAATCCTTCGCGTTTAAATGTATCGAACGCCGGTATATCGTGCTCTATGCAGTAATTTCGTGTAAAATCCAGCATTTGATAGGAGACGGGGTCCTGAAGGTGACATTCATTGAGGTTCAGAATCTTATCAAACCTGCCGGGAGCATGCAGTCCGGCAGCGAAGGCGGTATCATCCACAAATTCATCACGGTTCATCTCCTCTTCGGTAAGCCATCGACGGGTGGCAAAACTATACTCCATTTTATTGCGGTAGTAGAGTTCCCGGTCGCAACCTAAAATTGGCTGAACGATATCGGGGTCGAGATGGGCAATTCGTTCGATGTGATCGCGTACATGCTGCTCTTTATTTTTTAGCTGTTCGCTGTAGGGCAGGTGCTGCCATGTACAGCCTCCGCATACATTGGCGTGCGAGCAGACCGGCTCAACACGAAGGGTGGAGGGTTCCAATATCTCGAGCAGTTTGGCTTCCCTGAACTTCTTCTTTTTTCGGGTTATCCGGGCCATAACCAGGTCGCCCGGAGCTGTACCGGGAACAAAAACTGCAATTCCTTCATGTTTTGCGACACCTTTGCCTTTAAACGCGGTTGATTCAATCTTCAATTCAACCGTTTCACCTTTTTTTAATGCCATTAATTCTGATCTTCTGTTTCCTTTTCAATTTCATATTGTGATGCAAACTGAATGGAGAAGGCGGTTTTGGTGTCGGTAACCTCTGCCAGTTTTCTAAGTGAGAGCTCAAGCTGCTTCATTACCCTGATTGAAACAGCTTCAAGAAATTTAACCGCAGTTTCCGGATTGCGTTTTTTCAGAGTTTCAAAGTCGGGTTTGAAAAAACCGAGTAAAACACAATCGGTCAAACATTTAGCGGAAGCCATTCTGCGAATTTCATATCCGATAGACATGGTTCCAATCTCTTTAGGAGCCTGTATTTTCACAGCATACTGGTCATTTTCGCCATCGCTCAAATTGTTTGAAACCGCGAGTTGAACCGTGCCCTCCTCAATAAAGTACATTCCTGTACCGGGATCGTTTTGATAGAAAATATACTCACCCTCTTTAAATTTCCTGCGATGGCAAAGCTGCAGCAGTTCGTATCGTTCCGTTAGTGACAGTCCCTCCAAAAGCGTGGAGTTCAGCACAATGTTTCCCTGCT
Organism: Balneolaceae bacterium; assembly: GCA_007118525.1. Taxonomy (GTDB): domain Bacteria; phylum Bacteroidota; class Rhodothermia; order Balneolales; family Balneolaceae; genus Rhodohalobacter. Next base: position 4,369 of record SKRK01000353.1, on the reverse strand, counting down.
TTCTGATTTTTTGTAAGTCGCTTTTGTTAAACATCGTCCTTGTTAAGTTAAAATGAATGTCCGATTCCAAAACTGAAATACATATTTGGGTCGTTGAACCATCCGCGTTCAAGATCGTGTGCCCTGAATGTAAAATCAAAACGGGCAACTAAAAACTCCCAGTCGAGCCGTAAACCCAACCCTGTACTCACGGCAATTTGCTCATAAAAAGTATCAAAGGAAAACCTTCCTTCTTCAAGAATATCCTGATCATCTTCATCAAGGAACTTGTTGCGCGGGCCATACCATACATTTCCGGCATCGGTATGCCAGGCAATATGCCACTGCGCATTCAGCACATTTCTCATAAATATTTGCCTGAACTCCGTAAAGGCAGCAAGCTTTACTTCACCACCCGGCACGGTTACTTCCGTTTCAGGGATGGCTCCCGGCCCAAGCCTGAAAGGACTCCAGCCGCGAATGTCGTTACTGCCACCGGCAAAAAACCTTCTGTTAAGCGGCAATGATTCGCTGCCGCCGTAGGGAAGCGCATATCCTCCAAACATTCTGAATGCAAACACAGCGTTAGGTGAAATAGGCAAATACCTTCGGTAGTCAGCCGAGAACTTAAAAAATCTGCTATAGCCCAATTCACTTGGAAAAATACCCAGAGGAAGTGAAATATTGCCATCCACCTCACCCGAGCCGACCAAAAAACGATCCATCAGATAGGGTATGTTTCCACCTGCGGCGACTGAGAATTCACTGAAGTACCCAAAATTACGTTTGATGAGATTGGTATTTTGACTTCGGATTGTATAGCGGATAATAGATGAAAATTGAGGGCGGAAATCTTCAAGTATTCGCTGTACTTCAAATTTATTCAGTACCTCTTCAGGGGTTTGTATAGGTTCACCATCATCGTCAAAATCGGTAAACTGTAAAATAAGATTCTCTCTGAAATCGCTTGAAGGATCTGTATCAATCACGACCAGCTCAATCAGATCAAGAAAGCTTCGCAGTCTTTGAGAGTGGGCTACTTCGTATCTCAGATTGAGGCGAATGTCGGAATTCACATCAAAAAATTCCTGGCTCGACTGGCTGTAGGAGAGCGTGTAGAAGGTTCTTGAACTCTCTACCCATGAACGGTCTTCCAGTCTTCCAAATGGGAAATTGAGCCTGGGAAGAGAGTACTCCGTTCTTGCCTCAAATGTTCTGAAGATTGTAGAGCCTCCAATAGGCCTTGCGCGCGAAGTAACAAACTCAATATTTCCACTAACGCTCACTGAAAAGTTCTCTGCTCTCCCAAAAAGGTTGTTATTTGTATAGTTTACACCGGCCCCGGTACCGAATCCATAACGTCTCATTCCAAAAAATTCAGCCCTCAAAGAGTGCTTTGGAAGCGTCTGCAGATCGAAATAGACCGGGATATCAGGCCGGGAGTAGTCGGGAAGCGAACTGTCTTCACTCAGGCCAAAGCGATTGATTAAAATCATGCCCAGGTTTTGGTAGGCGTTAATGCTTCTCAGGTAATCGGATTGACTGAACCTTTCACCGGGAGTAAACATGATTTGATTGGCCAACAGTTCAAATCTTGTTTGTGCATCATCTTGCTTCTCCATATAGATGCTGAACCCGGGTTCACTGTTTTGCGGAAAATCAATTGTTTTTGATTCATCAAAACCATTTGGCCCTTCCGGCCCCGAAAGTTTTATGTATACATCGCCAAAAGTATAAAAACCACCCGGCCTTATGGAGTAAAGAATATCAAGCGTTTGCGGGTCTTGATCACTCTGCTTGACGAGAGCCCTCACGGAATCGCGTTGCACCGAGGCATAACCGTTATCGCGTAAAAAGCTGAGTATTCTCGACTGTTCATTCCTCAGCTCCTGCGCTTTATACTGTTCGTTGACGGAAAAGGTGGAGTCGTCTATAGAGTTGCCGGAAAAATAGCTGTCGGAGAAAAAATTTCTTCGAAGCCTATCATCGTCAAATTCGGGAAGACCTGTATAGGATACCGAACGGATTTTCGACATTGGGCCTTCACGAATCAAGAACGATACTTCAAAACGCTCGCTTCGGTACTCAATAATGGTTGTATCTACCTCTACCTCAAAAAAACCAAGGTTTTCATAGTAGAGCCGTATTCGATCCATATCGTTGCTTACCGTCTCGCGATTGAGCAGGGCAGGTGATTCACCAACACCAAACACATTGTGAATGTAGTACCAGGGTGTGAAGCGGGGTATACCAAGAAACTCTCTGTTTGTCCGGGTTCTTACCAGTGTACTTAAAGTGCGGTTACCGACATTTCTGTTGCCTGTAAAGCGTACTTTTCTGACAACTTCGGTACGGTCATCTTCAGTTATTTCTTCATCCTGAGTATTTTGAGCAAATGAATAGTCACCAAAGCAGGGGTTCAGTATTAATAAAAATAACGGCAGAAGGAGATATCGCACGCAAATTTACAGGTTAAAAGGGTGGTACTGTTTTAGCCAATAAAATGTAAACGAGCCGGGCTTAATTAAATTGAGCCCGGCTCACCAAATTAAACATCGTCGTAATCAAAACCTTCATCTTCCTCACCGTGAAAGAAATCCTCCTTTCGAATATAGTCGGGCCAGATATCTTCAATGCCTTCATAAATCGTCTCTTCTCCCTCTTCAATTTCATCTAATTCATAGAGATTGTCGATCGCCTGTTGTGGCAAACCGTTTCTTTCGGCCCACTCTATAAGCTCCTCTCTGGTTGCCGGGAAGGGTGCCTCATCAAGCGCTGCAGCTAATTCAACTGTCCAAATCATAATTTGATTGATTTTCAATAATAGATTAATAAATAAATTCGTTTACTATAAACTCTTTACTGAGCAGAAATGCAAATTAATTCTGTGCGAAAGTACGAACTTTTTTGCAACCTGCTCTAAAGGTGAAGTAAATATTTTTTATCTTCGTTTCATAACTAAAAATCAAAACAATTCTCAGAAGGATAAATCTATGGGTGGCTTTGGAGCTTTAGAAATCGCAATAATCGTATTAGTTGTCCTACTTTTCTTTGGCGCTAAACGTATCCCCGAACTTGCCAGAGGTATCGGTCAAGGCATTCAGGAGTTCAGGAAAGCCTCTGACGATATCAAAAAAGAGATCGATAAAGGTAAGGAAGATGTGAGTGAATCCGCATCGATGAGACCTAAAAAAGAAGAAGAAACAGAAAATAAATAGCCTTTCTCAATGAAAAATCTGCTCTCTGTTCAGGAGCGACTACGATCAGGTAAAACAGATCTAACAGATATTGCAACTCAATACCTGAGCAACATAAAAAATAAAAACTCTTCTGTTAACGCCATTGTTCAGTATGATGAAGATTCGGTTCTGAAACAGGCTGCAATAATCCAGGAAAAAATTTCTAGCGGCAAATCAGGAGCTCTTGCAGGCGCCGTGGTGGGGGTGAAAGATGTAATCTGTGAAAAAGGCAAAAAAGTGACGTGCGCAAGCCATATGCTTCACAATTTCGAAAGCGTTTATGACGCTGCCGTGATTGAGAAGCTTCTTGCAGAAGATGCTCTTCTTATTGGGCGATGCAATATGGACGAGTTTGCCATGGGTTCATCTACCGAGAATTCAATTCACGGACCTACGCGCAACCCTCATAACACAGAGTATGTTTCGGGTGGCTCAAGCGGTGGCAGTGCAGCTGCTGTTGCGGCAAATATGTGCGATGTTTCACTGGGTTCCGATACCGGTGGTTCTATCCGTCAGCCTGCATCGTATTGCGGTGTAGTGGGCCTCAAACCAACCTACAGCCGTGTGTCGCGGCATGGACTTGTCGCTTTTGCCTCTTCATTCGACTGCATCGGTCCTTTTTCAAAAAATGTGACCGATTCGGCCCTCATGCTGCAGCACATTGCAGGTTTTGATGGAAGAGATAACTCCTCGGCCGATAAACCTGTTAACGATTATGTTGCGGCAGCTCAGAATGTTGACAAAAAACTGAGAATTGGAGTGCCCGAAGAGTATTTTGGCGACGGATTGGATGATGAAATTCGCACAACGATTCAGGCTCAGCTTAGCGATCTTGAAAAGGATGGAGCCGAACTTGTACCGATTGGGCTGCCTCATACCAAATATGGAATTGCCACCTACTACATTCTGGCTACAGCCGAAGCGTCAAGTAATCTGGCTCGATACGACGGCATTCGCTATGGACACCGTGCTAATTTTGAAAAAATTGAAGAGGAACTGGGCCTGGAAGCTGCTGCCATTGAACAGCAGATTAAGATTGCTGTGGGAGAAGAAAAAGAGGAAGCGATTGAACGCCTAACCAAACTCGATACCCCGCTTATACGACTGTACAAAAAATCGAGAACGGAAGGATTCGGAAGAGAAGTAAAGCG
>SKRK01000152.1 GCA_007118525.1 Balneolaceae bacterium | reverse complement strand
TTTGAGTGCTCCCCGGGCTGGATTCGAACCAGCGACCGATCGGTTAACAGCCGATTGCTCTGCCACTGAGCTACCGAGGAAGGTGTTTGTTTAAAATCAATAAATAAATTGCGGGTTTCTCCAAAATGCCGGGAGAGAACCAGCGTCCGCCGGCCGGCGGATAACTTCCGATTGCTCTGCCACTGAGCTACCGAGGAAGATGTTTTTTCTGATTAATCGTAACGATTTTTAAATAATCAGAAGTCTTAAATATAAGGCGATGTTTTATCGTATGTCAAGCTGTATTGAGAAATTTTTATAAATAAAAAAAGCCGCCTTTTTAAAGCGGCTTCAAAATCTAAAAGACCAATAACTTATACCTTCCCGGAATTCTTCATGTCCTGTATTTCAAGGCGGATTTCCTGAGATACCTTTTTTAGTTCCTGCAGCTGCTTGCGAGCCCTGGTTCCTGCAGCTTTGTTACCTTTATCATAAAACTTGCTCATGTCATCTTCCAATTCAGCAATCATTGATCGCATTTGCTCAATTCTATTCATTCTAATAACTCCTATGGTTAGTTTATGTTTATCCAAAAATTATCGCTGGAATTCACCACAAAACTATATAACCCCATGTAAAGGAGCAAGTAAAAACCCCTATTTTAATCAATTAATAGGCTTTTTTGAGGTATTTTCTTTTAAAATGAGAATTTACCTGTAGCATATTCAACGTTTAATTACCAAACTCATCGGCTGTTGTAAGCCAAACATCTTCCTTAACATGGTGAAAGCTTTTGGGAATGAACTGATTTTTGAACTCCTGATCCGTATCGGAAGGGGTTATCTTTTTGGGAAGATCATCTTTAATTACCCCTGAGGATTGATTGGTGCTGAAAATGGTTACTTTAGCCAGGCCAAGTTTTTTCTTTAAAAATAGTGACAGCGAAGGGAGGCTTACCGGTACAGGACGGCTACCTGCGGTTTGAAAGGCTAAACATGAGATAAGCAGCATGGGCTGTTCAGGAAATTTGTTGAGCTGTATCTCGTCGACCGTGATTTTATCCTCATCGGCCGTGATCAATGATTTTTGATAGCCGTTTACTCCAATGGTTGAGACGCCCTGATCTGCAAAGAGGGCGATTAATCGATGATTCAGATCCTTGATGGATCGAAGTGTGGCATCTTCACGCATCATTCCGGTTTGGATAAGCCGTTCTGTATATTCGCTGTCTCCGTGAAGGATGATTCCCCTGGATTTTTTCCTTGCCAGGGAACGCGCAAATGCGGTTAAAAACATGCCATTGTCAAGATGTTCGTAGTCGAGTACTGCAATAAAATCCATGTCTATTTTTTCAATGTGCCTGAGGTAAAACCCAAGGGCAGAAGTTGAGAGATATTGTGTTTGGATAACGTGCCGTCGCCATGGTGAAGTACCGCAGTCCGGGTTGGCATAAATTCAGCAAGAACCTGCCGGCAGGCCCCGCAGGGACTGCAAAAATCACCTTTTGGCGCATAGATATGAATGGATTTGAACTCCGTAAAACCGGCGGCTAAAGCTCTTGCTATAGCAACCCGCTCTGCGCAGAGTCCCAGGCTCCAGATATTTGTCTCAATGTTAACCCCTTCGATCAGGCCTTCGCCCACATCAAGAAGCGCAGCTACCGGAAAATCGGAATGGATAGTGACCGTTTTTTCAGTGAGCTCGCGAAGCGCAGCCGGTATATCCGTTGATGAATCCCTGACGGGGTTGAACAGGTTGGGATTTTGCGGCTCTTCCGTCACTATTTCCATTTCAAACTCCCGCACCCATTGGTCGAAAAGCTCAGACTCTGAGTTGAATTTGTATACGTTAATTGGCTGGTCACCATTTCCGAGACAGCTGCAAACCGCCGCCTGAATAGCGGAGATAGAGAGAGGGAAGGAGATGTTTTCTACCCTTACACCGGGATAATACAATCCTGACTCTCCCTGGACGAGGCAGGATTCGTCTCTGCCTGAGTATGGTGTGTAGCTTTTCATGTGTGGTGTTAAGTTGTTTTTAAATCTACGTGAGTTCGATATAAGAACTAGTTAATGAGTGTCCCTCCCTCAGCTGGCGAACTTTCCCCCTTCGAAGGGGGACTATGAAACCCGTCGGTAATCTTACTTTTCCAAACTATTCATCACAGCATCGGCAATTTTAGCCCGTATACGGCTGATATCCCTGCCGTATGTTCTGCTGGGATAGGTGCGGTTTGTAAGCAGTATGATAGCAATCTCCTCATTGGGATCAATCCATAAACTTGTTCCTGTAAACCCAAGATGGCCGAACGTTCGTTCACCGGTTAGTTCTCCGGCAGTACTAAACCCGTCACTTTTCCGGTCAAAGCCATAGCCGCGTTTGTTGATCTGCGAGCGGCGACTCGTAAAAAGCTCAATAACTTCGGGTGAAAGGTATTGGTGCCCGCCATAGGTGCCGCTGTTTAAAAGCATGTAGGCGTACTTGGCAATATCTCTGGCAGGAGCGAAGAGCCCGGCATGGCCGGCTATACCATCCATAAACCAGGCACGCTCGTCATGAACTTCACCCTGAACAGTTCCCCGTGAATAGGTTATATCAATTTCCGTTGGGGGAATGCGGCTGCTCATCCATCGGCCAATATTTTTCGGATTGAAATGAGTGGAATACATGCCCATCGGGTAGAAGAAGTTTGTGCGGACATATTGGTTGAGCCTCAGGCCCGATACCTCTTCTACAATTTCTCCCAAAAGGATGAACCCAAGATCACTGTAAGTGTATTTCACGCCGGGAGCAGCTTCAAGCGGTTCATTACGAACGGCATCAATAATTTCTGCGCGGGTTTTCAATTTGTCGACATATACCCTGAACGCCGGTAATCCGGATGTATGAAGCAGCAGGTGTTCTATGGTAATATCCCTTTTCTCGTCCGTGTTAAACTCGGAAATGTATTTTGCTACCGGGTCATCAACATCAATTAATCCGTCATCAACCAGTTTCATGATGGAAGTGCTTGTTGCCATCGCTTTGGTGAGTGAAGCGAGGTCGTAAACATCATCGTTTCTAACGCTTCTGGTTTTGGTATAGTCGTGATACCCATAAGCGTTATTCCAAACCATTGAACCTTTTCTCATTACCCCCACAACACCTCCGGGAAATACCGAGTCGTCGATAGCCTGCTGCATAATCATATCAATGTGAAGCAGCGAGTCGGTTACCATGCCTGCATTCTCGGGGCGGTCGAGCCGAACAACAGATTGGTTTATCTCAATGCCATCACCAATTTCATACATGCCCGGCATATTTATCGGAAGTTTCCCGTTAATATCAGCGGCTCCGAAAAGGGCCGGTACACTCTGAACAACCTGGTTATTATCGGCCGACCATGCCATCATGTGTACGTCTGCACCGGGAAGGTCTCTCACTACATATGGATTACCGAATGCAACCACGGCAGAGGGTTTGTTCAAACTTGTAAGCTGGCGAAGCAGGGCAAGCTGTTCGGGCTGCACCTGCATGGGCTGATGAGATCGCACAATGATAAAAGATCCAATAATGATCAGGTCGGCATCATTGGCGGCATCCAATATGGCGGTTTTCTCCTCGCTGCTGGTTCTCTGATCCAATACATGAAAACTTACACTGTTGTGATACTTTCTGAGCTCACGTGCAAAAGATGTGCCGGTTGCACCAGACCTGTCATCGGCCAGGGTAACTGCAAGAATCTTGAGCCTGTCCACATCCCGAACAGGAATAATATTCCTGTCATTTTTGAGCAGGGTTACCGATTCGCGTGCGATTTTGTCGGCTACGGTTTGGTATTCGGGTGTGTTGATTTGATTACTAAGGAGCTCCAAGTCTACCATATGATTTTCAAATACCCGGTGCTCTTTTTTCAGAGTCAGAATTTTCCGGACCGATTGTTCAATTCTTTCCTCGCTGATCCGGCCCGATTCAACGGCTTTTTTTACCTCATTGATGGCCGTCATCGCATCGGGGCTGATCAGCATTTTATCGGCACCTGCAAGTAAAGAGAGAACAACCGCTTCGCCGGGAGAAAAATTGTCGGTTATTCCCTGCATATCAAGCCCATCCGTGACCACCAATCCGTTAAAACCGAGAGTGTCGATTAAAATCTTATTGAGAATAGACTCATCCAGTGTTCCAGGCAGATCCAGGTTGTCACTGATGTTTGGGAATGCAATGTGAGCGCTCATTATGCTTCGAAGCCCATTCTGTATGGTTTTGCGAAATGGGTAGAGCTCAAGAGAATCGAGCCGGGCATAGTCGTGATGAATTACAGGCAGGGCAAGGTGCGAGTCGGTATCCGTATCCCCATGGCCTGGAAAGTGTTTTGCAGTAGCCAAAACCCCTTCGCTCTCGATTCCGTTAATTAAATACTGGCCAAACAGGGTTACAATGTCACGATCTGCAGAAAATGATCGAACATTGATAACCGGATTTTCAGGGTTGTTGTTGATGTCAAGAACCGGTGCATAGATTTGGTGAACGCCTAGTGCAGATGCTTCTCTTGCAGTCACCTTGCCCTTCAGATAGGCATTGGCAGGATCGTTGGTCGCAGCCACGCCCATGGCCGGCGTGATCCGGGTGGTGCCGGCAACTCTCATAGCCGCTCCGAACTCCATGTCCTGGGAGATCCAAAGAGGTATTTTTGATACAGATTGTAGTTGGTTGGTAAGCATGGCCTGTCCATAGATGTCTCCCCGGAAGAAGAGCACACCGCCAATATGATATTTACTGATAACTCGTTTGAGACGCAAAAGTGCCGGATCCCGATCGTTTGTAAACGAACCAAAAGCAGGCACAACAAAGAGTTGTCCAATCTTCTCATCAAGCGACATTTCCGATAACAGAGAGTCTATATCCACATCCATGTCAATTCTCTCGGTGAGTGTGTCGTCCGCAACCGAGGGGGCCGGCAGCAGTGGGTAGGTAAATTCAGGAGTTGGTTCAGTCGTTTTGCATGAGCTTATCACAATCAGGAGTGAAAATAGCAGCAGCGAATATAACAGTGTTGAACGGCTTAGTGTATGTATGATAAGTCTGCTCATGGAGTTTGATATTCAGGAGTTAAAAAATCGTTAGAAACGGTACTTGGAAAACTTTAAGGGATTATTCAGGCTTCAACCGCATTGTCTGGTAACTGGAGTGCTGAAAAAAGGTGCTATCCTGATAAATAAATCGGTAGCGGCCGTCCAGCCAGAGTTCGGTTTGATCGCCATAATGGGTAGACATGGGATTTCCGGATTGACCGGTTGGCAGTACGGACAGGCTTCTTCCGGGTGTAGAAAAGTCAATAATTCTGCGAATAGATGGACCCAGCGTCACCTCAAATGGTCGGTTCCAGTTGTATTCCGATTTATTTACCGTCATACTGTTCCCGTGAGTTGGGTAAGGGCCTTTGCTAAAAAGATTATTCACGATCATTTTAAATGCTGCGGGTGCATTTTCTGATTCTGCTGCTTCTCCGAGCAACGGCGGCCGAAGAGTAATGGTATTGAGGTTCTCCCATCTCCATTCAATAGCTTCCGGGCCGAATCTTTCCTCAAGCTGGTCAATAGTCTGCCGCATGCTTAACCTGACCATTTCGCCACGGGTTTCAGTTCGATCAGTATCAATCCGGTTGAAATATACGCTGTCGTCCCTCAGCATTCTGCTGATGATCTGAACAGGCAGATAGCTCAGCTCTATGAGGGATTGGTATGCAGTTTCTCCTATTTCATCGGCCAGGGTATTCCTGGCGAGATTCATAAAAAAGAGATCAAAAATTGTTGCGGCTGTTGAGCTGGGGAGGTAATAATAGTCCCAGTTTTCCAGGTAGGAGAGGATGCCGGTAAATTCATTACCATCACCGGCTCTTAAGATCGGCAGTATGATTTCAACGATTTCACGGGCATGTTCAGAAAAAGCATCATATTGAAGCTTCTGCATGGCCTCTGTAGTGAGGCTGTCATTCTGATCCAGAATCTGCGTCACTCTCATGATACGTGATGGAGGTGCCCAAAACGAACCGATATAGTGCCTGTAGTTGTCGGTATGGAGCTTATTGTTGGAATGTGCTACAATACCCGACGCCGGATTAATCAATTTTGGAAGCTGTTCAAAAGGGATCGTTTGATTCCAGGCATAATCGGGATCCCACCCTTTACGAAAGAGTAGGGGATCATGATACCGGATAGGTATATTTGCCGCGCTAAAGAGCGCGATATTATTCTCTTTGTCGGCATAGGTGAAGTTCATTGCCGGCGACTTAAAATCGCGAATAGCGTCTTCAAACTGCTCAATACCGGTTGCCCGATTCATATTGTAAATTGCCCAGCCTTCATGACTTATGCTGTGGCCGGTCCACGATAGCGAGATGATCTGATCATCAAAAAGCCCGTCTTCATTTAAAAGATCACTGACAACCGGCCCGTTTTGAGTTTTTCTGACCCGATGCAGTTTGTCGTCGCCGTCTTTCACTTTGATAATTTCATTTCGAAAAGAAAATGGCTGGGTCACTACCGGTTCCGAAGTGCTGTCGCTCACATAATATACTGAGTTGCCGGCGGCCGGCTGTTCAATAAAAAAGTCAACTACATCTGCCATCATATTGGTTATGCTCCATGCGATATGCTCATTTTGACCCAGTATAACGAAAGGTGTTCCCGGTATGGTAGCACCTGTGATTTTGTGGGAGGGAGCAGAAAAGTGGACTTCATACCAGTACCCCGGAATACTTAAACCCATATGCGGATCTCCGGAGAGAATGGGCAGGCCCGATTCCGTCTTACTGCCGTTTACCGCCCAAGCGTTGCTGCCGAATTGAGATCCCTCTATAGAAAGCCGGGTGCGCCGTTTCATCTCCAGGTCAATTAACGGAAGTGTTGAGGCGGCAAGCCTTCTGCTTTCGTTACTGTTCAGTGTGGTAGGGTAGCGGTCATCATAGCGCGGAAAGAGCTCCTGCAGCCGGATAGGCTCAAGCTGCTCTTCCAGGTAGGCGTAGGTGAGCTCGCTCCACCAGTGTATGTTTTGATCCCAGGCCATAAGCCGGGTAATGGCGATAGAGTGGGTAACTGTCCACTCAATAGGCTTCATGCCGAGCAGGGAAAACTCTATTGGAAGGCTTTTGGGATGGGTATCAATAAAATGATTTACGCCATCAGCATATTTTTGAAGAGACCTAAGAAGTTCTTCGGGAGCTTCTTCTTCAATTTTCTTGGCAGTTTCCCAGAAACCGAGTGTGCGCTGATAGATATCCAGATCGATCAGGTCTTCTCCGAGAAACTCTGCAAACCGGCCTTCAGCGCTGAGCTGTGAAAGTGTCATCTGCCAAAGCCTGTCCTGAGCATGAATATAGCCGATGGTGAAATAGAGGTCATCATCAGATTGGGCATAAATATAGGGAACACCATAGGTATCCCAGTGTACATCTACCGGCTGCTGAAGTCCATTTAACTGAAGCGTAGCTGAGTAGTTGGGTAACGGCTTGAAAAACGTCCAATAGATACCGATAGAGGCTAATCCTATCAGAATTACGAACAGTAAAATTAAGATTCGAAAGAGAGATCTCATTGCAAGTGTGTAAAGAAATCTAAATAAAGAGTTGTAAAGATTGAAAATTCCAATCAAAATACATACTCTCAAAGCCGAATGAAATGAATATTCAACTAAAGTAGAGGAGTAAAACAATGCGTGATATAAAAAAAGTAGCTGTCATTGGAGGCGGTACCATGGGCAATGGAATTGTTCATGTGTTCGCACAAAATGGATTTGATGTGAAACTGATTGAGACAAAACAGGAGTTTGCAGATCGTGCAATAAACACGATCGATAAGAACCTGAGCCGGATGGTAAGTAAAGAGAAGATTTCTGAATCAGATAAAGTGGCCACTCTTGAAAGAATCCAGCCATTATTAAGTATACCTGATGGGGTAAAAGATGCAGACCTTATACTTGAAGCCGTTCCTGAGAGTTATGATCTGAAGAAAAAGATATTTGAACAGGTTGACGCAAATGCTCCTTCCCATGCTATTTTAGCGAGCAACACATCGTCAATTTCCATTACAAAACTGGCTGCAGTAACGAAACGTCCGGAGAAATTTATCGGCATGCATTTTTTCAATCCCGTTCCTGTAATGAAGCTTGTGGAAGTGATTAATGGTCTGGAGACAGAGCAGGCAGTGACCGACCTGATTATGGACACCTCTAGAAAACTAGGCAAGGTTCCTGTTCCGGCCAACGACTTTCCCGGGTTTGTTTCGAACCGCGTATTAATGCCGATGATTAACGAAGCGATCTTCTGCGTGCACGAAGGGGTTGCAGAACCGGTTCATGTGGATGAAGTAATGAAGCTTGGCATGGCCCACCCGATGGGGCCCCTGCGACTGGCCGACTTCATCGGTCTCGACGTCTGCCTCGACATTCTTCATGTTCTCTATGATGGATTCAAAGACCCGAAATATCGACCTTGTCCGCTGCTTGTAAAGATGGTAGACGCCGGTAAACTGGGAGATAAGACGGGGGAAGGGTTTTTTAAGTATTAGCCTTGAGTATTGAGAAGCAGACCTGACAGCACGGTGGTGCATTTCCACCGCTCTGTCAGCGTCGCTTTGGCCTGGAACGCGAAAAGGATAAAAAGTCCCATCTGGAGAGGGGATTTAGGGGTGCCAATTCATTTCAACCGGCAATAATAAATCATCAATAATAAATTATAAATCCCAAATGATCGACCTTCGAAGTGATACCGTTACCCGCCCAACACCCGAAATGCTAAAAGCAATGACTGAAGCTGAAGTGGGGGATGATGTTTTCTCTGAAGATCCCACCGTAAATTCGTTTGAGAAAAAAATGGCGGAGATGTTTGGAATGGAAACCGGGTTGTTTGTACCGAGCGGTACCATGAGTAATCAGCTCTGCCTTGCTGTTTTGACTCAGCCGGGCGATGAGGTGATTATTGATGAGCTGGGCCATGTGTTTAACTACGAGTCGGGTGCCGCGGCACATCTCTCCTCGGTACAGCTTCGTCCGCTGAGAGGGGTCAGGGGAAAGTTAAATCGGGAGTTGGCAGAATCAGCTATTCGGCCAAAAAATGATTGGGATCCGCACACCCGCGTCATCGCTGTTGAAAACACAACGAACAAGGGGGGAGGGGCGTGTTACTCGAAAGAGGAGTTGATCGAACTCAGTAATCTTGCCGATGAACATGGAATTTTTCTCCACCTGGATGGCGCACGGATTTGGAACGCAATAGTGAAAACCGAAATAGAACCTGAGTTTTTCGGTTCCATTGCCGATACCATCTCCATCTGCTTCAGTAAGGGACTGGGTGCTCCGGTCGGTTCGATGATGCTGGCAAGCAAAGATCACATCAAAAAAGCGCGCAGATTTCGGAAAATGTGGGGCGGGGGAATGCGGCAGGTAGGACTTCTGGCTGCTGCGGCAGACTATGCTGTGCAGAACCACTTATCCTTGCTGAAGAGTGATCACCGAAGAGCCCGTAGATTAGCGGAAGCTATAGCTGAAAACCCAGTCTTTGAAATCGATCTCTCAACCATAGAGACCAATATCATACTGTTTAATGTAAAAAACGGTACAGCCGAAGAGGCACTTAAAAAATTCACAGAAGCCGGTGTAGGTATGGTGCCCTTTGGCCCGAAGACCATCCGGGCAACGTTCCACTTTCAGGTTGGCGATGAGGATTTGGAAAAGATCATTAAGGTTATTGGGGATTTTGCGTAAACCGC
>SKRK01000120.1 GCA_007118525.1 Balneolaceae bacterium | reverse complement strand
TTGGCTTCTGTAATGTCGATTGTGATTGTCCTGTTTGGAGTGATTTCGTTCTTCTACCTGGGCGTTCGTGAGTATCCTTCAGTAGATGCCCCGATAGTTACAGTAAGTACAAGCTATGTGGGGGCCAATGCGGATGTAATTGAGTCGCAGATAACGGAACCGCTCGAAGAGTCAGTAAACGGGATTGCAGGCATTCGAACTATCACATCTGTTAGCAGGGACGGCCAAAGCACAATTACAGTAGAGTTTGACCTTGAGGTTGATTTGGAGGCAGCTTCAAACGATGTTCGAGATCGGGTTTCAAGAGCTCAGCGTAATTTGCCGCCCGACGCAAACCCGCCAACGATTACCAAGGCAGATGCCGACTCTTCACCCATTGTGTTTTTGAATGTGAACAGCAACCGGCGCAATTTGCTCGATTTGACCGCTATTGCCGAGAATATTTTTAAGGAACAGCTTCAGACCATACCCGGTGTAAGTGAAATCAGAATCTGGGGTTCACGGCAATACTCCATGCGACTGTGGCTCGATCCGCTAAAACTGGCTGCATATCGGCTTACACCACTTGATATCCTGCAGGCACTGGATCGGGAGAATGTAGAACTTCCATCCGGCAGAATTGAGGGAATGGTAACGGAACTTTCTGTTCGAACCATGGGACGCTTAAGCACGGCAGAGGAGTTCAATGAATTGATTATCAGCGAGGATGATGGAAGAAAGATTCGTTTTGGTGATATCGGCTACGCAGAACTGGGAGCCCAAAATCAGCGAACGGTTTTAAAAAGAGATGGTATTCCGATGGTTGGAGTTGTTGTAATTCCGCTTCCGGGTTCCAACCAGCTAAGCATAGCTGAAGAGTTTTTTCAACGCCTTGAACGTATAGAGCGAGATCTTCCCGAAGATATCAATCTTGCTGTCGGGTTTAACACAACCGAATATATTCAGCAATCGGTAAATGAAGTTCAACAAACAGTTTTTATAGCGCTGGCACTCGTTATTGCGGTTATTTTTCTCTTCTTACGAGACTGGCGAACCACTTTGATACCGATTATTGTAATTCCAATTGCGCTGATTGGCGCATTTTTTATAATGTATGTTGCCGGATTCTCTATTAATGTATTAACGATGCTGGCTATTGTTCTGGCAATTGGTCTTGTAGTGGATGATGCCATAGTTGTATTGGAAAATATCTACGCTAAGATGGAGCAGGGTTTATCCGCCATTGAAGCGGGTATTTTGGGGTCTAAAGAGATTTTCTTCGCGGTTGTGGCCACTTCACTTGCTCTCGTTTCTGTGTTTATGCCCATCCTATTTTTAGGCGGAACAACCGGCCGGTTATTCCGGGAATTCGGTGTTGTTATCGCCGGAGCGGTTATCATATCATCCTTTGTTGCATTGACGCTCACACCCATGCTTGCTACAAAAATTCTCTCGAGGGGTGCTGAGAAGAATCGATTTTATGTAATGACTGAACCGTTCTTTGTCTGGCTCAATAACATTTATAAATCTTCCCTGGATTCGTTTATGAAGGTTCGCTGGATGGCTTTTGTTGTTTTAGGAGTATCGGCCGGCATAATTGTACTGCTGTATGTAAATATTCCGCAAGAGCTCGCGCCTATGGAAGATCGGGGCCAAATGCGGATATCAGCCACAGCCCCTGAAGGTGCCTCTTTTGAGTACATGGATAACTATGTTGACCGGATGATAGAAGCTATTCAGGATGATGTGCCTGAACTTTATGCCATCAATACGGTAACTTCACCCGGATTTGGTGCTGCCGGCTCTGTAAACTCAGCTTTTGGATTCCTCTCACTTGTCGACAAAAGCGAAAGAGACAGGTCGCAGCAGGAGATAGCAGATCAGTTAACCGGTATTTTGGGGGGATTGAGCGGCGCGCAGACTTTTGTCTCTCAGCCGCAATCTATAGGTGGGCGCAGAGGCGGCTTGCCGGTACAGTTTGTGCTTCAGGCGCAAAACCTGCAGCAGCTGGAAGAGGTTATACCGGATTTTCTGGATGCTGCTAACAGTCATGATGCATTCTCATTTGCTGATGTGAATCTGAAGTTCAACCAGCCCGAAATACAGGTGGAGATAGACCGCAACCGGGCCAGGTCGCTGGGGATTTCCGTGAGAGATATCGCACAAACGCTTCAGTTATCCCTGTCAGGCAGCCGCTTTGGTTACTTTATCATGGATGGAAAACAGTATGAGGTAATTGGGCAGATGGAGCGTCAGTTTCGGAATGAACCGGTGGATCTTCGTACCATCTATGTTCGAAACAATCGTAATGAACTGATTCAGCTCGATAATCTTGTTACGCTGAGCGAATCAAGCGCCCCGCCTCAACTTTTTCGGTTTAATCGCTTTAGCTCGGCAACAATCTCTGCCGGACTTGCCCCGGGATATACCATAGGTGACGGCATTGATGCCATGAACGAAATTGCTTCGGGTATTTTGCCTGAAACCATTATAACGGATCTGGCCGGGCCGTCGCGCGATTTTGCAGAGAGTGCGGCCAGTTTGATGTTTATCTTTATCCTTGCATTGGTACTCATATACCTGGTGCTTGCAGCCCAGTTCGAAAGCTTTCGGGATCCGTTTATTATTCTCTTTACCGTTCCACTGGCAATTATGGGTACTCTCGTAACACTATGGTATTTCAATCAAACCCTGAATATTTTCAGTCAGATTGGCGCCATCATGCTGATCGGTTTGATAGCGAAAAATGGAATTTTAATTGTTGAATTTGCCAACCAGCGTCAGGAACAGGGCATGTCGGTAATGGATTCTATCATGGATGCTGCTGCAGTACGCTTTCGCCCAATTCTAATGACTTCGATCTCAACAATACTTGGAATTCTGCCCATCGCACTTGCTCTTGGTGCCGGCGCGGAAAGCCGTACCTCAATGGGTGTTGCCGTTATAGGCGGGTTGTTGATTGGCAGCTTCTTAACACTCTACGTTATTCCAGCCATATACAGCTACTTCGCCTCGGATAAAACTATCAAAAAAGAGATTGTTGAGCGTGCCATAAGAGCTGACGAAAAACTTGAACCTGCGTCTGTATGATCCGTATAACATTAGCTGCAGTAATTTTAACGATTACCTTTCACATTTGCTCCTCTAAACCGGCATTTTCTCAACAGGCATTGACTCTGCAGGTAGCCGTTGAGGAGGGTCTGGAGAATAATTATGGGATTTTGATCTCCAGAAATCTCCAGGAACAGGCCTCAAACAACTTTTCGATTGGCAATGCCGGTTTCTTACCCTCACTTGAATTAACGGCTTCCAGAAATGAAAGTGTGGAAGACAGTGAATTCGAGTCGGCATCGGGTGATTCACAAACCAATACCGGAGCCAGAAGCACCAGTACCAGTGCTGCTATTAATCTGAATTGGACGATTTTTGACGGTTTTCAGATGTTCTCCTCATACGACAGGCTTGGTAAATTGAAAGATGTGAGCGACGAGGAGCTCCGAAGCGATATGGAGAACCTGGTATCACAAATAGCACTGTCTTACTTTAACATCATTCGAATAAGTGAACAGATTAAAATACTTCAGGATAATATTGATGTGTCGCGTGAACGTATTGAAATAGAGGAAGCGAAGGTGGATATAGGGTCTGGTTCGGAGTATGATCTGCTGCAGGCCAGGTCTGATTTAAATACTGACAGAGCATCGCTTCTGCGTGAACAGAATATTCTTACAGAAGCCAAAATACTTTTCAACGAACTTCTTTCAAGAGATCCATCCACAGAATTTGAAGTAACAAGGCAGATTCTTGTTAACCGGTTTCTGGTGCGCGAAGAGCTATATCAAAAGCTTATGGCAGAGAATGTGGATCTGTCTATTGCAAGAATGCGTAAAGAGATTTCCCGGCTTGAAGTTCGTGAGATCAGGGGGGAGAGACTTCCGGTCATATCGCTTAATTCAGGCTACAGGTATAACAGAAGTGAGAACGATGGCGGATTTTTCCGGTTCAACGAGACTACAGGTTTTTCGGTTGGCATCACGGCCAGGGTTAACCTGTTTAATGGATTTGATACAAATCGCCGGGTACAAAATGCACAGATTAACCGGAAAAATTCAGAATTAAACCTAGAGTCGCAAAAACTCAGGCTTGAATCGGACTTTTTGGTTCTCTTCAGGGCCTACCAAAACAGCATCGAATTGGTAGATCTGGAGGAGGAGAATTTGCTTATTGCAGAGGAGACGCTCGATATTGCGCTGGAACGTTTCAGGCTGGGCTCTATTAGCTCTCTTGAATTCAGGGAGGCCCAGCGTACGTTTCTTGCCGCAGAAAACAGGCTTATCAACGCAAAGTTTGAGGCTAAAATATCAGAAACCGAACTGCTCAGGTTGAGTGGCGAATTGGATGCGCTGCTTGCACTGTCACAATAGATCTAATACGTGACAGCCAACCAACCCTGCCGGTGCTCAACGGTATATGATAAACTGTACTTCGCGCCCTTCATTTAAAAATTCAACCTCGTCAGAGAGTTCCTGAATCAAAAAGATTCCTCTTCCGCTTGTGTTCAGCAAATTCTCATCTTTTAATGGATCCACAGCTTCTTCCGGTTTAAATCCTTCTCCCTGGTCAATTACATGGGTAACGATTTTATCGGCCAACACATTGATAGTAATCTTTACAATTTTTGAAGGATCTGATCTATTTCCGTGCTCAATAGCATTGGTTACAGCCTCGCTGGCCAGTAACATTAGTGTAGAGGTCACATCTTCGTTAAGTAAGCATTTATCCTGAATGTCCAAGACAAAATCGGGTATTTTTTCCGACTCTTCGTATGTAGATTTCAGGGTAAGCCGGAATGTCTGTTTCGGCATCGTGTCGATAATAGTTAACTGAATTTAAGCGTATATACCACGCATTTTAAGAGTGGCAGCAACTTTTCTGATTGCGTACACATAGGCAGCCTGCCGTAAAGTAATTTTGAACTCTTCACTTACATTGTAGAGGTTATCAAAAGCACTTCTCATCATTCTGTTGAGCCGGCGGTTTACCCGCTCTTCCGTCCAGAAGTATCCTTGCCGATCTTGCACCCATTCAAAATAAGAAACTGTTACACCACCTGCATTGGCTAATATATCCGGAATTACCATGATCCCCTTTTTCTCAAGAATGGAGTCTGCATTGGCAGTAACAGGTCCGTTTGCACCCTCTGCAATAATCTTTGCGCGTATTTTATGCGCATTATGCTTGCTGATCTGATCTTCTTTGGCGGCCGGAATCAATACATCACATTCAAGTTCCAGCAGATCTTCGTTCGAGATTTTTTCTGCTCCGGTGTAACCTTCGAGAGAATTATTATTGGCTTGCATGTATAAAATCATTGCCGGAATGTCCAGGCCATCTTGATTTAAATATCCCCCGGAAACATCACTTACGGCAATTACTTTGGCTCCCTGCTCATACATCAAGTCGGCAGAAACAGAACCTACGTTGCCAAACCCCTGAACAACCACAGTTGTTTTATTTGGCATTAAGCCCATTTTGTTTAAAGCAGCAAGTGTAACTGTAACCACGCCGCGTCCGGTGGCCTCCTTTCGGCCGTGCGACCCGCCTAAAATGATAGGCTTCCCGGTAACAACAGCAGTTTCAGTTTTTTGGGAGTTCATACTGTATGTATCCATGATCCACGCCATCACCTGTTCATTGGTGTTCATGTCGGGTGCGGGAATATCGCGATCCGGGCCAAAGATTTCCAGCAGGTTGGCTGTATACCGGCGGGTAAGCCGCTCCAATTCCGCCATGGAGAGTTCTTTTGGGTTACAACGCACGCCGCCTTTTGCTCCTCCAAATGGGACATTTACCACAGCACATTTCCAGGTCATCCAGGCTGCAAGTGCCTTTACCTCTTCCAGGTTTACATCCGGTGTAAACCTGATACCACCTTTAGATGGGCCCAGAACATTGTCATGTATTACTCTGTATCCTTCGAAAACTTCAATTCGCCCATCATCCATAACAACAGGTATCGATACAATTACCTGCTTAACAGGGCTGGCCAGATATTGAAACATACCGGGGTCCAGATCCAGAATATCGGCTGCAAACTGAAACCGTTCCATCATCGAGGCGAAGGGTGATTCTTTATCAAGTTTAGGGCCGGGCTCTTTGTAGTAGTTTGAACTTTGAACGGCTTTTTTTGTTGACATATTAATGGGGTGTGGAAGCGCTTGTTTGAATTCTAGCAGATGATTTTAGTAAATTTTTGATAAGGAAAAATACAGGCTTTTTTATCAATGAAAAATTCTTTTTTTAACATTTAAATCCATTCGTCTGTCCATGGTAAATAATCGGTTCTAAACTTGATATTTTTGTCAAATTATATCTGTCCACTCTGTTAAATACTTAAGCAGGATAAAGCGAAAAGTAGTCGCACAGACAACTTAAACGCCATAGACTGCGCTGTGGCTGTTGCTTCGGATCTGTATTTTCTCTTAGAGTGTTGTGCGATCTGAAGGGAGGCCGCTGTAGATTTTATTTTGTTACCAAAAGAAGGAGTTACCTTGCTATCACTTTTTGCCGCCGGTATTTGAGGGTCGTTTATATGGTTTTTGGATCAATTATATCTATTGTACGTACTGTTTTAGCAGATTCAATAATATTGAATGAACTGGTTTCGTTGATTATGGGTTGAATTTTAAGTTAAAATAACTCATAATACGACGGTTTAAGACTATCTGATCATATCTAGAGTATAGATATGCAAAATCTCTTAATTCATTATGAACAGTGAAGTACTCGTACTAAATCAGGATTATCAGCCACTCAGTATCTGCTCGGTTCAGCGTTCCGTAAAGCTTGTGTTTTTGGAAAAGGCCGAACTGTTGCACGATCATCCCGAGAGGGTTCTTCGAACGGTGGATGATGAATATTCCTATCCCTCTGTAATTCGGTTGCGAAGATACATTCGGATTCCCTATGCGCGGATTGCACTCTCTCGCCGCAACATCATGAAAAGGGACCGGCAAACCTGTCAGTACTGTGGTATTAAATCAGATCTTACCCTCGATCATGTTATGCCCCGAAGCCGTGGTGGCCGGGATAGCTGGGAGAACCTGGTTACGGCTTGTAACCACTGCAATGTGAAAAAGGGCAATCGAACACCTGATGAAGCCCTGATGCCGCTCAGGGTAAAACCCTACCGGCCTATTCACATCACATTCTTTCAGAATCTGATTAATGGAGTGCAGGAGAACTGGAAGCCATATCTATACATGTGATTCAAGGTTCAAGGCGCAGGGTGCAGGTGACAAGGAAAAAACTTGACACCTTGTGCCTTGAGCCCTGCGCCTTGAACCTTGTACCTTGCCAATTCTTCATACGTTTTACACAGAAAAGCCGTATTTTATCAGGTCTAAAATTAAACCAACTATTTGATATGAGTACCAAAGGACGTGTTCTGGTTGCGATGAGTGGCGGTGTGGATTCATCTGTTGCCGCTGTGATGCTCAAAGAGCAAGGATACGATGTGATCGGAATTACAATGAAAACCTGGGATTACCACCGCAGTGGTGGCGATTCAGGCAAGGAGACCGGCTGTTGTACCGTAGAGTCGATGAATGACGCACGTCATATTGCAGTAAAGTATGGCTTTAAACACTTTATCGTAGACATTCGGGATGAATTCGGGAACTGGGTGATCGACCGGTTTGTGGAAGACTATACCAGTGGCCGCACACCGAATCCATGTGTGCTCTGTAATACCCATATCAAATGGGCTGCACTTCTTCGCCGGGCAGACAATTTGGGGTGCGATTTTATCGCTACAGGCCACTACGCCAATGTGCGAGAAGAGGGCGGGCGATATGTCATCTCCAAAGGAAAGGATCACAGCAAGGATCAATCCTATGCCCTGTGGGGTGTTCAGCAAAAACATCTCAAGCGAACCATTTTCCCGCTTGGCAAATATCACAAAACCGAAATTCGCCAGTTAGCCGAAGACTATGGATTACTCAATGTGGCCACCAAACCCGATTCATATGAAATCTGTTTTATTCCGGATAACAACTACCACCGTTTCCTGAAAGACAAAGTTGAAGATCTTGAAGAGAGGGTAAGCGGAGGTGTGTTTGTAGACAAACACGGGAAAATTGTTGGCGAGCATAAAGGATTTCCTTTTTATACCATAGGGCAGCGTCGCGGACTGGAACTGCCAATGGGCTATCCTGTATATGTGACTCATATTGACGCTGAAAAAAATGTGATTACCATCGGTGAAAAAGAGGATCTGATAAGCACAACCTGCCGAGCTAAAGAGATGAACCTGGTGAAGTACGACCGGGTGCCGGGAGGAGAAATGGAGATAACCGGAAAAATCCGATATAACGATGATGGCGCATTGGGGGTTATTAAACAGCTTTCAGATGAAGAGTTTGAGGTCAACTTTCCCGCAGGTCGTGAAGCGATTACTCCGGGCCAGGCCATAGTATGTTATGAAGGTGATGATGTGGTGGCCGGTGGCTGGATTCATAAAGTGAATATTGAAATAAATGAGGAAGTTGAACTTGAAGGGTGAAACATTGCTTTCGATTTGTCGTTCAAAGAGTGACACTCATTTAATTCACATGCTATGAAAAGAATACTATTATCCATTCTGATTTCTATCTGTCTCAGCGCACTTCCTCATTATGTGCAAGCCCAGTTTGAAGGCCAAATTGACTTTCTGATCCATAACTACCAGGATGGAAACCCGGAGGTTACAAACCTTGATATGACTTTTGCGAAAGACCGCATCTACTTAGGCTCACAAAGCACTTTAGACGTAATGTCGGGATTGAGTACAAATGGTATTCTGGTACGCAACGACCATCAGGATTTTGTATTTATGACCGGACACAATGAAGCTCTGAAAGTAGCCAAAAGTGATATTGATGGTCTTGTAAACTTGATCAACCGGGTACAGGGAAAAGCTGAACCGGAAGAGAAAACGCCTTTCAGATGGGATGAAAAAGTAGTTGAAACGGGTAACACCAAAACAATTAATGGTTACCAGACGCGAGAGTTTGTATTAAAAAGTGATGAAAATAATGGCTCAGTTTCTGTTTGGTTAACCGACCAGATCAAGGTGAATTGGGGTTTGCTCAATGAAGTGTGGCACACTACAGGCAGCAAGCAGCTGGGTGAAGAGATCCCTATTGAGCTGGTGATGAACAGGAACAGTTTCCCGCTCTTGATTGAGGCTTTTGAAGATGATGTAATTGTACTCAGAGCCGAAAGTGTTGTTGTGAATACAAGAAATTTCGACCGATCTAAAATTGAACTGTCATCAGATTTAAAACTGCTTGGGTTTGCCGATCTGATGATGAACATGTTCAGACAACGCAGATAGAAATATGATCAACCGGTATATTCTGGCAGCAGCCATATGTTTATTAATTGCAGGGTGTACCGGACTCTCCTCTTCAAAATCTCCCCAAAACGAAAGTAAAGAGACCGCAGAAGGAATCTACCCGGAACCGGATATGGTGATTGCATCTGCTTTGGAAGACTACCGGCCATCCCTCAATTCAGTAACCGGTGAAAAGATTGCCATGGTTACCGACACTCTGCAATTCGGGAAGCCTGAAAGCCCGTTGGGAAATCTTGTAGCTGATGCGCTTCGTTTTCGTGCGGGGAGTGAACTCGGACAGTTTGTAAATATTGGTATAATCGGGGAAATTTCATTCAGGATCTTTCTTACACCGGGGGAACTAACCCGCGGCGAAGTGATGGAGTTTATGCC
>SKRK01000093.1 GCA_007118525.1 Balneolaceae bacterium | reverse complement strand
TACCCCTCGGATGGATTTCAACCTTGATCGAAATCCGGCCTCGGGGCTTTTTGGCTTCGCTCTAATACCCCGAGTTTCCACTCGGGGCTACTCACGTTCAACACCTTCGGTGTTGGTTTTCCGGACTGTTTATTGGTTGTGAGCCAAACATATAGTCTTCCCACATTCAAGCGCTGAAGGCATGTAATCACACAGCCCGGGGCAACGTCCCTGGTAAGGTGGGCATCCACCCACAACCTCCGCATCGATCCGGGCAAAACCACGAAACAGGATCGGAGGTTGGTTTATGGAGTCCCGCACTAAAAAATCACGGGATCAATCCCACAATCGGCATAAAATCCAACCTTTTACCGGATTATTACGTCGTGTACGGCGGGGTTTTCTGTACTCTTTTTTTTAGTTATAGAACAGACTCACGTCAGTGCAAAAACCTCTTCTTCCCTGAAGTTGAGCAGCAGTTCCAGAACGGGCATCATCTGCTTCTCCTGCATGATGGCGTTGCGAAGTTTCTTGCCGTTGCGAACGCCCTTAAGGTATTGGCCATAGTGCTTTTTCATGATAATTACGCCATAGGTTTCACCGTGATGGGCAACGGAGAGCCTCAGCTGCTCGGCGCAAACTTCAAGGCGTTGCTGCAGCGTGGGATCGGGAAGCAGATCGCCGGTTTCAAGATAGTGACGCGTCCGTTCGAAGATCCATGGGTTGCCTATGGCGCCCCGGCCAATCATTACACCGTCCACACCGGTTTCATCAAACATTCTCTTCGCAGACTCCGGTGAGTTAACATCGCCGTTTCCTATGATGGGGATTTCAAGGCCGGGTGTGTTTTTGAGTTTCTTAAGCCACTCCCATCGCGCATCGCCCGTGTACTTTTGGCAGCGGGTACGCGCATGAACCGTGAGGGCTTTTACGCCAAGTCTTTGCAACATCAGCCCAACTTCTTCAATACGGATGGTCTGATCGTCCCAGCCCAGCCGCGTTTTTACCGTAACTGGTATATCGCCGGCCGCATCTACAACACTACCGGTCATACGCTCCATCATATCAAGATCTTTCAGGCAGGCTGATCCGGCGCCTTTCTTCACAATTTTATAAACAGGGCAGCCGTAATTGATATCGATCAGGTCGGGGTTATTGGCTTTCGCAACCCTTGTTGCGCCTTCCATAGCCTCTTCACGGCCTCCAAATATCTGTATTCCAAAAGGCCTCTCTATCTCCTCGAAATGCATTTTATGCAGTGCGATATCAGAATCGCGGATAATTGCTTCGGAGCTGATAAATTCGGTATAGACAAGGTTTGCGCCTTTCTGCTTACAAATCTGGCGGAAGGGTGAATCAGACACATCTTCCATAGGCGCAAGAAGCAGAGGTTGCTTACCGAGTTTTATGTTTTGAATATTCATGGCTATAATTTATTGATCAGCCTTAAAAATAGGGGTTTTTACACATTATATCACTGTAGTTTCAGAATTAGTATAAAACGAAGCGCTTCCAGCATGGGAATACACCTCAATTAATAGCCATTTGATAATTGAAGATGTATATTAACAGGGTATAACAACTAATTTATTAACTAATAAACGGGAGTATATTATAATGGCACTTGCAATTTCAGGCATTGAAGAGTTACTGGGGAAAGATGCCGATTCTCTACTAAATCACACATGTAAAACAATTCCAAAAAGCAGGCTTCACCTTCCATCTGCATCTTATGTAGATGATGTTTGGTACCACTCAGACAGAAACAACAGGGTACTTGGAAACCTGGAGTGGATGCTGAATCACGGACGCCTTGCGGGAACCGGCTATCTCTCCATTCTGCCGGTTGACCAGGGAATTGAACATAGTGCCGGAGCTTCTTTTGCTAAGAATCCGGACTATTTTGATCCGGCAAAAATTGTTGAACTTGCTATTGAGGGCGGTTGTAATGCTGTAGCTTCAACATTTGGCGTGCTCGCATCTGTATCAAGAAAATATGCACACAAGATTCCGTTTCTTGTGAAAATTAATCACAATGAACTTCTTACATTCCCGAACACCTACGATCAGATTATGTTCGGAACAATCGACAAGGCGTTTGATATGGGCGCGGCTGCAGTGGGTGCTACCATCTACTTTGGGTCAGAAGAGTCAAATCGTCAGATTGTGGAAGTTGCAGAGGCATTTGAGTATGCTCACCAGCTTGGTATGGCAACGGTTCTCTGGTGCTATACACGGAACTCCGGGTTTAAAGTTGGCGGCACCGACTATCACTCCTCAGCCGATCTTACCGGCCAGGCAAACCATTTGGGAGCAACCATCGGAGCCGATATCCTGAAACAGAAATTACCGGAAAACAACGGCGGATATAAAGCCCTGAATGCCGGAGATTCATCTTATGGCAAGCTGGATGAGCGGATCTATTCTGAACTCACATCCGACAATCCAATCGATCTTACTCGATACCAGGTGGCTAATGGATATATGGGGCGTGCAGGCTTAATCAACTCGGGCGGAGCATCAGGCAGCGATGACTTTGCGGATGCTGTAAAAACAGCTGTAATTAACAAAAGAGCCGGCGGTATGGGCTTAATCAGTGGCCGAAAGGCTTTTCAGCGGCCAATGGCAGAGGGTGTTAAACTCCTGAACTATATTCAGGATGTATATCTGAACGAAGAGATCACCATTGCCTAAATAGTTCTAAAAAACCATGCGGATAGATAGACAATCTGCATGGTTTTTTATTTTTTGAGTGATCTTATTTGATAGTTCCAGGGCGATAGTAAAATCCAATCACCCCTCACCAGCTTCTGAATATTGGTAAAGTCTGCTGAACATACCGGCCATAGCGGCCCCTTGATTTCAATTAAATACCTGCTCATCTCCATTACATTGAGTGTAGTGAGTATGGCGATTGTTATCTATCTGACCTACACTCCGGATACACTTCACTACCTGGCCCCGAAAAGATTACCCGGCATTTTTATCGCCATTGGCGTGATGTTTCTAAAGGTCTATTTTTTTGCTGCGAAGATCAGAATTTTAGCTGACAAGACGATTAGCCGAATGGCATCATTCCGGGTTGCTCTTACATGGGACTTTGCTTCAGCAGTAACCCCATCCACCATTGGCGGCGCCCCGGTAGCAACTTTCGCCATGACTAAAGAGGGAATCGGCTTTGGTAAATCTTCTGCCATTGTACTCTATGGTGTGATGCTCGATCAGTTCTGGTATGCGCTTGCCGTGCCCATTTTACTGATCTCAGGTATTTGGCTTCAGGTTTTGCCCGAAGAGATCGGCATGGTTGGTAATGTAACCATGTTTGTGATCTATGCAGGTTTGCTTCTGTATGGGGCTGTATTGGCGTATGGGTTGCTGGTGAACCCAAGCGCGATGAAGAATATCATTAAGACTGTATTCAGATTGCCACTGCTTCGTAAATTTTCTGATAAAGTAAACGCTGAAGCTGATAACCTGGAGAGTTATTCGGAAGAGCTGAGGAGAAAGCCTATGGGTTTTGTGCTGAAGGCATTCTTTTTCTCTACAATGAGTTGGCTATGCCGTGTGGCGCTCCCTGTAATCGTTATTTTAAGTTTACTGCCGGCTGATGAAATATTGCTGGTATTGCGCAGCCTTTCGATGAACCTGGCTTTTCTCATTATCCCCACGCCCGGAGGATCAGGCGGTGTAGAAGGTCTTTTTGCGATCTTTTTAGGGCCGCTTATTGATAGGACTGCATTTATTGGACTGGCCGTATTTGTGTGGAGAGTTATTACCTACTATGTAAGTATTGGCGTTGGTATTTTTGCTATGATGTGGTATGTGAATCATAGCGTGGCCGAAAAGCTCGAGAAAATTAATCGCAAACGAGAAGAGCCGGTAAAAAGTGGCGAAAAATAAAATACAGTACGAGTGCAGCAGCTGCGGACATCTCTCAGCCAAGTGGCTCGGTTTATGTCCGGCATGCGGCGAATGGCATACCTTTGAGGAGGTGATGGCTGTTAAAGAGACAGCCAAAAGGCATAAAGTGGACGTTTCACAAACAGACTCAGCCGACGCCGTTCGTCTTTCGGATGTTACATTCAGCAACGAAGACCGCAAGTCAACAAACCTGCAGGAGCTCGATCGCGTTCTTGGCGGCGGGCTTATAAAAGGTTCCTTTCTGCTTCTTGGCGGCGACCCGGGAATTGGCAAAAGTACGCTCATGCTTCAAATGGCACAAAAATGCAGCGACTGGAATATTCTCTATGTTGCAGGCGAAGAGTCAGCTTCCCAGATCAAACAGAGGGCTTCAAGAATAGGGCTGAAGGGTGATAACCTTCTGATCTACTCCAATACCGAGATTCAATCAGTAATTGCCCAGGCCAGAAAAATTAAGCCCGATCTTATGATCGTAGACTCTATTCAAACGGTTTTCAGCAGTGATCTGAACAGTTTGCCGGGAAGCGTGCAGCAGATTCGGGAGTGCTCGGCCATGCTTCAGCAGATTGCCAAGAAGGAGGGGATAACCACGCTTATGATAGGCCACGTAACCAAAGAGGGTGATATTGCCGGCCCGCGCATACTTGAGCATATGGTAGATACAGTTCTTCACTTTGAGGGGGATCAAAGCCAGCTGCATCGACTGCTGAGAGGGGTTAAAAACCGGTTTGGTCCGGCGCATGAGGTGGGTGTTTTTGAAATGCGCGACACCGGTCTGCATGAGGTGGTAAACCCATCCGACCTTTTTCTGTCGGAGATGAACTCAACCGTGAGCGGCAACTGCGTAACCTGTATTATGGAGGGTTCCAGGCCGATTCTCATAGAGGTACAGGCTCTTGTAACACCGAGCAATTACAGCACTCCGCAGCGAACAGCAAGCGGGTTTGATCAAAGGCGATTGCAGCTGCTTATTGCTGTGCTGGAAAAGAGGGTAGGGCTTGGCTTTGCCGGGCAGGATGTATATCTGAATATAGCCGGCGGCCTTAAAATATCGGATACGGCAGCCGACCTGGCCGTAATGAGTGCGCTTGCATCCAGCATCCGCGATATACCTGTTGAAGATAAAACACTGTACGTAGGTGAGGTTGGGCTGGGTGGTGAAATCCGGCGCGTACCATTCCTTATCAGGCGCTTGCAAGAGGCAGAGAAGATGGGATTTAAAAAGGCTGTGCTGCCAAACAGCGAAACCACGGGCAGTTTTAAACTGACTTTGCAGACCGCGGATACCGTATCAAAAGCTATCCGTAATTAGATAGCTCATTGATTAATTAATAGTTGTCGCGCTGACGTCTTCTCTCTTCGCGTACGCTTTTCTTCATCGCTTCTCTCTTCTCTTCAGAAGGCTTGGTAAACTGCTGGCGATCCTTGTACTCATTCAGTACACGTGAACGTGTTACCATTTTCTTAAAGCGGTTGATCGCGCGATCAATACTTTCGTTGTCTTTTACGTTTACTCCGATCATAATTGTATTGTAGTTATAAAAAGTTGATAGACCCCAAATATAGGAAGAGTTTTTCTAAAAAACAGCTTTTTAGGCAGAAAAAAAGTGTATCTGATGTTCTCTTTCAAAAGGATACTCAATATGCATGTTTTTGATGAAAAATCGCATCAATGAGCAGAATTTTTTATTTATTCGGTGAACTCAAAACCTAAAACAGATCAACATAATGAAGATCGAAACCAAAGACGTCTATCTTGAAACAGAAGGATTTTCTGACATTCATAATCTTACAGAGCGCGTGGAAAAAATTGTGCGCGAGTCGGAAGTAGCCGAAGGGTTCTGTCACGTTTTTGCCGTGGGCTCTACGGCTTCCATATCCACGATGGAGTTTGAGCCGGCCCTGGTGAAAGACATCAAGGAGAAGCTGGAGGAGTTTGCCTCAGAAAAAGAGCGTTCGCATCACTCGGAGACCTGGGGAGATGACAATGGGTTTTCCCATATTCGCGCCACGTTTATGGGGCCCGGAATAACCGTTCCCATCCGTGAGAGCCGCTGTATTTTGGGCACCTGGCAACAGATTGTGGTGCTCGATCAC
The DNA here is from genome assembly GCA_007118525.1 of Balneolaceae bacterium. Taxonomy (GTDB): domain Bacteria; phylum Bacteroidota; class Rhodothermia; order Balneolales; family Balneolaceae; genus Rhodohalobacter. The sequence goes on along the minus strand of SKRK01000093.1, from coordinate 3,755 downwards.
GATAACAGGCCGAGGAAAAGGCATGTGGTTGTGCAGGTGGTTGGCTGTACGAGCGAGACGCTCGCACAAGCCAAGTAGTGAAGGTGGGACGCTTGCGCGTGCCAATTTATTCAGCAGCGGGTTTTATTGGCAATCTGACGATAAAGCTCGCTCCACCGTCCTTATTGTTTTCAGCAATGATTGTGCCATCGTGCTGCTCAATAATATCTTTTGAGATAGATAAACCCAGGCCCAGCCCGAATTTAACGCCTGATTTTTTGGTGGAGAAATTGGGTTCAAAGATCTTTAAGAGATTCTCTTCCGGTATGCCCGGACCTGAGTCCCGGATTGCAACCCAAATTTCATCTTCATCATGTCCACAGCGGATATCGAGTGAACCCCGCTTACCCATTGCATCTGAAGCATTCAGAATAATATTTGTCCACACCTGATTGAGCCCGGCGGCATCAGCCAGAATTATCGGTACTTCGTCCAACTCGATATTGAGATCATAATACTTAATCCGGTTACTTGTGAGTTCAAGCGTATCGTGAATTCCCTCCCTGATATCGATCCTCTCGAGCCGGTTCTCCGAGTCGGAACGGCTGTAGCTTTTCAGTGACCTTACCAGCCCGGATATACGCTCACCCGCCGAAGAGATATTCTGAAACATTTTCCCAAACTCAAACAGGTCGAGAAAGTACTGCAGCCTTTCCGGATTGTCTTTTACCTTGGTTCTGAGCAGATCGATCAGCTCTTGCTGCATCTGAGCCATTAAACGGATTTGCCCACCACCTGCCGTGGTAAACTCTTTTTTAAGCTGAACCGAACGTTCCCGGATAGTTTTGGTGTCGGGGAATCCCGACTTTTTCCCCTGTTCAAAGAAGTGTTTGCCGGCAGTCTCCCAGCCCGACTTTGAATCAAAACAGGTCTGTTCCATGAAGCGCTGCAGATGAGATTCCAGGGTGTCTGTAGAGCGCAAGAGTGCCGAAGTGGGATTGTTCACCTCATGTGCAAAACCTGCAACCAACTGCCCGAGAGTTGCCATCTTCTCCTGGTGGACCAGCATTTTTTGGGCCTCCTGCAGGTTTTTATAAGCCTGCTTCAGCTCATTTCGCTCAACCTGCAGCTGGTTGTTTGCAGAATCGAGTTTCATCTGCAGAATGATTGTTTGCCTGAAACGCTCGAGCAGGTTGGCCAGAATCAGTTCATCCAGGTACCCTCTGAACTCCGGTTGTTCATCCAGAAGGCGATCTACATCCGATTTGGGGATTCTCAGGAATCTGCAGTGTTCAAGTGTTTTTGCGGTTGTAAGTGAATTAAAGCCAGTGGTAAAGGCCAAAATACCAATCAGTGAGCCTACTTCCAGCCTGATAATCGGATACTCCGTATTATTGCGAGGTTTCTTTTTGAAAAGCTGAACGGCTCCCTCAAGCAGAATATAAATTGTATCAAGTGGTTCACCTTCCCTGAACAGAGTAGTACCTGCCTTTATATCCGTGATGAACTTTTCAGACTGCCCCGATTCGGTAAGCACACGTCTAAGCAGCCGGGTTACGGATGAACGGTCTTCGAGCCACTGTGATCCTAGTTTGAAAGTCATAATAGTGATGAATTAACCATACTTAGTAGGGTGTTGACGTTAATTGCGATTCGCTCTGCATTGATATCCGGCGACAGGAAGTTCTCTTTTGAATCAGCTGTCGGTAATATGCCGTCCTGTTCTGATCTCTTCAGCCAACCGCTGAGCGTCAAGCACCTGCATATATTTCAGTGGATCTTTTACCGATTCAATCACAAAATCGGTGAGCAGGGTACGTGTGATGTTAACCAGCTCTTTTTTCTCCCAGGGCTTGGCAATGTAGTGTTTTAAGTTGGCCTCATTAACGGCTTTTACGGTCTCTTCAAGGCCTGCCTGACCGGTAATGAGTACTTTTTTCGTTGGTTTGGTATGTTCACTCTTTTGCATTTCAATCAGAAGATCCACGCCGTTTTTACCGGGCAGTACGTGGTCGCACAGAATCAGCCCAATCATATGTTCATTATCCAGAATTTCCTGGATTATCTGTTCGGCTTCTTCGGCCGTATCGGCCATCTCAATTTCAAAATACTCTTCAAACTCGGCAATGTCGCGAACAATGGAGTCGAGCACTTCGGGCTCATCTTCCACTACAAGTATATAGATCTTTGGTTTCATGGTGTTGGGATTATAGGATGTAAGGCCAGTAAAAGCGTGTCATTAAAATGATCAGGATCATGGCAACGGCTCCGATCAGGGAACCTGCAACGATCATATCTTTGGTTTTCACTACACCGGTGCTTACCGCAATAGCGTTTGGAGGTGTTGAGATTGGCAATACCATTGCAAAACTGGTGCTTAGGGCAATTACCAACCCGATAATCAATATGGATGCAGGCCCTTCAATTATGCCCGAAGTAGCCAGGGAGATACCAAGCGGTATCATGAGTGATGCCGTAACGGTGTTGGAGAGGAAATTTGATAACACAATAGCCACAACTCCAAACAGGCTGAGTAATAACAGGTACCCCATCTGATCCCAGGCAATACTTCCGATTACCCAGTCGGCAAGACCGGTCTCTTTCATTGCAATACCCAGTGAAATACCGCCGGCAATCAGCCACAACACTTCCCAGGGCAGTTTTCGGATGTCCTCTTTTTCAAAAGTATTGGTTAAAGTGAGTACTGCAACGGGAAACAGCGCTACAATACTGCTTCTGATTCCATGCAAACTTTCAGAAATCCACAGGATTACCGTTAATGCAAAAACGATATAGAGGGTATAGGCTTTCCGGTTTTTCATCCACTCTCCTTTCAGGTCAAGATTAAGAGTAGAGGTTGCTGGAGGATGGAGTTTTAGAAGCAGGTACCATGCAACAATGAGCATGACTATTGCAAGCGGCATTGCGTAGAGCATCCAGCTTCCAAACTCAATACCCACTCCCTGTTGGTTCAGCGCTGCAATTACAACAGCATTGGGCGGTGTTCCAATGGGTGTAGCCACACCGCCAATATTTGCGGCGAATGGAATGCAGAGTGCAATACTGATGCGTGCAGGATCGCTAATATCTGTCTTGGCAAGAATAGGAATAATTACGGTTATCATCATGGCTGTGGTAGCCGTATTGCTCATAAAAGCGGAGAGTACGGCTGTTACAGCCATTAAACCCAGAATAATATATTTCGGGTCGGTACCAAACGGCTTTAAAAGAATTCGCGACATGTTTCTGTCGAAGTTGTACTTCACGGCTGCATCGGCCAAAACAAAACCACCCAGAAACAGGATGATAATCGGATCGGCCAGGGTTGCCACAAACTGAGTGTATGCAACCGGTGAATAGCTTGCATCTGTATGGGAAATCAGGCCTTCTGCACTGAGCAAAATCACTTCCAAAAAAATGACAAGTATGGATGTTGAGTAGATGGGTATGGTTTCAAACATCCAGAATATTGCTGCCAGTATAAAAATGCTCATGGCCAGGTGACCGGCTAGTGAGAGTCCGGGTATTTGAATCATCAATGGAATGATGAACCCAATTATCCCCAAAATCAGGCCGACTGCTTTTGTTTTTTCCATTATAAAAGTCTGTTCTGAAACGTTATTTCAACGTACTGATTTTACGTAAAATAATGATGAACAGGAATGAGAATTATGAGAATAAATGGTTGGCTGTACGAGCGGGACGCTCGCACTAGCCAAGAGAGGGCGGGACGCTCGCACTAGCCAAGAGGGGGCGGGACGCTCGCACTAGCCAAG
>SKRK01000081.1 GCA_007118525.1 Balneolaceae bacterium | reverse complement strand
GCCGGGAATTTTCTGAGTGCGTCAGAAGATCTTTCTCCGGGTGGATTTAAGGCGATTGTGGATATTGTACTGCATGGCAGCTTTAACTGTACACACCATTTTGGCAACCATCTCATCAAGCAGAAGGAGAAAGGGAATATTCTGAATATTGTGACCACCTACGCGGAGGATGCCGGTTCAGCGTTTGTACTGCCATCAGCCTGTTCAAAGGCAGGGGTGCTGGCGATGACCCGTTCATTGGCTTACGAATGGGGCACCTATGGAATCCGCGTAAACGCAATTGCACCGGGACCATTTCCAACCGAGGGTGCCTGGACACGCCTGTTTCCGACTAAGAAGTTTGAAAAAAAGTATATCGAACGAATTCCGGCCGGACGCTATGGAGAGCATGAGGAGTTAGCTAATCTTGCTGCGTTCATCATGAGCGATATGGCTGCATACATGACCGGAGAGACGGTAACGATTGACGGCGGAGAGAAGCTCTCAGGAGGCCAGTTCAACTTTATCGATTCGGTGATGTCGAGAGGAAAGCTCAAGATGGCTTTTAAGATGCTGAAATTAAAAGGGTAAAAAGTAGTAATCATTTAATGATTTTGTTTTAAACCCCGGTTACCACTTCTCTATTTGGGATTTTAGCTTGTCCACAATTCGTGAGGTGATCAGCGCGTCGTGTGCGGTAAAGATGGTTGGCTTATTCATCTGAATCGATTTGAAAAATTGAATAACGCTCCACTCTGCGGTATCGGTGGGGTCAAACTGTTTATTTTGTATGGAGATTCGCTTCTGATCATTCACCCGGCAGACCCGCACCGTATGCTTGATGATATCACAATCTACCATAGATGCCCGGTCAGATAAGATCCTTTGGTGCACATTACCCGTTCCGAAAACGGATAGTTGCAGGGAAGCAACCGATGCATTGTCAAACCGTAGTGTGAGGTTCAAACCAAGGGGCACATCACTGATCAATACAGGCTTTGCGTCCATACGATGCACATTTCCTCCCAGCCACTTTACAAAGAAAGCCACTTCATCCGTCCAGTGATGTTCAAAATCGTCCGCATCTACTTTATAATTTATGGGTTCAACCTCTTTTTTGACCTGTATCAGCACAGGTTTATCGAGTTGCTGCTGTATCCATTGGGTAGCCGGCGCAATAGAGGGCCAGTGTGAAAACTGAACATGTACGTTAGCCTCCTGTGCATTGTTATGGATAGATTCAAGAATCTCTTGCTGAAGGGGCAGCCTTGAAACGAGATAGGAGTGAAGCCCTGAGCGTATGGCTTCACGCAGGCGATTCAGATTGTCCGGTGAGTCGTCGAGCAAAATGACGGCATCCAAACCAGTGTCGTTGAAAAATGAGGTAGACAGTGTAACTTCAGTTACTATTGCTAACTTTCTTACGTGCTTCTCCCAGGCAAGTGCCCGTTTCTTCTCACCGATAATGGCAACTTTCATAGGCTATTAGATTTAAGGCCGGAGTTATCACCAAATCTCAATATATGGCTCTTAAAAGAAAATAAATCAAAAAGTTACATCATTTTAAACTTATTTTCTGTGAGCTCCGAGCGCAACGATTCCCAAAAAGTGACATCCGTGTTTAGCCTTCATGTGAAAATATGGTGAGCCTATGCAACTATTCCAAATGGAACCCGATTAATTAATCCGGCATAATCAATGCTAATATAAAGTAGAAAAGAACCATGGTGCCCACTGAAGAGAACACAAGGATTAGAAATATGATACGCACCAGTGTAGAATCCCAGCCAAGATAATTTGCGATACCTCCGCAAACACCTGCTACCATTTTATCTGTGCGCGATTTTCTGAGCTTTGCCGGCATGATGTTTGTCCTTCTGGATTAAATTTAGATACATCTATATAAAGCGTGTACGTAGAGATCGTGCACGTGTTTCAAAAATAGTTGAAATAAATGTTTTTATCTCAAAGTTCTATCACATGAATCGTAAACTATAGAGCTGTATTTAAATTCGATGACCTAAATTTGTTTGAAATCCACTAGTAAAGGACTGTGGGAGAGCACAGTGGCAACGAACCACTCTACCCGGAAGCTCGCGTCTATAGCAAGGGTAAACAGATCATCGGGTTCTTGTTCTTGGCAGATCCGGCTACCTCCGATTCACCAAACGTTCCGTCAGGAACGTTTGATGGCCTAAAGCAGAGAACACCCAAAACTGACCACGCTGAAACTGCTTACACATGGCAAAGGCATACCTTGGGACAAATCAACCTAGAAAAAAAAGCGGAACCCGTTACAGGTTCCGCTTTCTGTCCGTACATGCTATGGCTCAGCATTCGGTTTGTATGTTAAAAGAGGGGGGGGTAAAATCTGTTATTCCTGGACCCGGGTTTCCAGTGTTCTATAACCAATATATGAAACCTGGAGAACTGAACTTTCAATGTCTAAATTATCCCTGTTTATCGTAAAGTTTCCTTCCATGTCGGTTGCAGATCCAATATTCGTTCCTTTTACAACAACGTTGGC
>SKRK01000135.1 GCA_007118525.1 Balneolaceae bacterium | reverse complement strand
TCCGGTCATTCTTGGTCTTGACTCCGTGAATGGCCTTCATGTAAAGCGCATGACCTAATACAAAATCGATCCCCTCTTGCTCGCATAAATCGGCCAGCCAGTACCAGCAGAAAATACATTCAACGCCAACGACAATATCCTTGCGAAAAGGCTCAATGGCTTGAAAAAATCGATCAGGGGTGCATGGGATGTTTTTGTTGCAGACCTTTTTTCCATCCTTGTCAAGGATACAGACATACATCGTTCTTGCATGAAGATCTATTCCACAGTAATATGCGTGAACACCGGTGTATACATTCATAGTTTTCCTCCTTGGGTTTATTATGAGTTAAACAGAGCCGTAATTTACGACTCCGGGAGGAGGCCATGAATAATATCAAAGTGTTTCCTGCTGACCTGTTCAGATTTCTTGCTTAACATTTAAGATAATCGCCAGGCAGCAGAAACACTGAACCGTTAATGGCACTTTGCACTTGTACCAATCTGAAGGTTAAATTCCCGTTCCTTTTGTTATATTAGATCATGTAACTACATATCAGAACCATGAATAACCTCGACGACATTAAGAAGAAAATCAGACCGATTCTGAAAAAGTACGGAATCAAAAAAGCCGGAATCTTCGGCTCATCTGCACGAGGTGAATCTGTGGTGAACGATCTGGACCTGCTTGTCAAAATCGATAAAAAGATGAGCTTGCTGGAATTCATCGGGATTCAACAGGAACTGGAAGACGAATTAGGCATGAAAGTTGATCTTGTGGAATATAAAGCCCTCAAGCCAGCATTGAAGGAGGATATCCTAAGGGATGAAGAACCTGTGCTATGAGTAAAAGAAAGCCAGATGTCTATCTTCAGGATATTTTAGAGAGCATTGAATATATCCAGAGTTTTCTTGATGGTGTTTCGGAAGATGAATTTTATGAAAATGTAGAGAAACAGGATGCTGTACTTCGGAGATTGGAAATTATAGGGGAAGCCGTAAAGCATCTGCCTGAAGAAATTCGAGAAATTCATCCCGATATCCCCTGGCGTCAGATTGCTGGTATGAGGGATATCATTATTCATGAATATTTCGGTGTCACCCTTAATATGGTTTGGATTGTAGCAACTGAAGATATTTTGGATCTCAAAACAAAAGTTGAAGAGATCATCGATTCTAACCAATAATCAGATCGGCCATTAACAAGTGGCTCAAGCGGGCGAGTTTGCGGTTCGAAGTTTTGGAAAATTACTCACCTCGCCGTTTAGCCACCGAACCGTTATATACCTGATCAGAGCTGAGTGAGATAGTGTCGCTAGCATAATGAGAACGTTTAGATCAAAGTTTATGGCTAAAATATTTTCCGTGACGATTTTTGTCATACTGTCTGCATCAATAAGTGGCTGCGGCTTATTTAGTGATGCTGATGAAAAGTTTTACTTCGGTGATACAAAACAGCCTGATGCAATGGAATACGAATACCGCGCTTTGGCCAATGAGCTGCATTCAATAAAGCCATGCTATCTAATTCATCCTCAAAGCCTGAGCAAGGGAGGATTTGGCCCTACCGGGAACCAGGTATCATTGTTGAGGAGCAGATGCTTTGCCGTGGTTGCAGAGGGTTTGGGAGATGAGCGGCTTTGCAACAAGGTCCGTTCAGCCAGCACGCTGTTCCTCTCGGGAGCAAATTTGAATGCCGAATTGTGCCGCCAATTGGCACGGATGAACCAAGATAGAAGCATCAAAAGTGGGACAGGATCTTACAGCCTGGATGTGTCAAGAATCGTCTCTCTTGCCGGCTACGACGAGGCTAAGGTTGATGCCTATCTGGTTTCTGAAGGCCGGTTTTCCAGTCTGGAGACAGCGATGCGTTATCGACGAGACCAATCTTCTACCTATTGGAACGAGGTAAAGATGACGCTTTTTCACACACAGGACTTTTTCGATCGGATTACTCATATGCCCGGATTCGGCACACCCGAAGATGAGGTTAAAATGCAAGACCTGAAATGGGAGCCCCGGCAACAGAGGCTTTGGCCCCCACCTGAGGAGCGCATGCGCACTGCACCAGAACTTAGAGTGCCTGCACAATAGCACTGATAATAATGATTGATCGAGTTTACTTCCACCACGGGAAGATACATAACCGCCAGGCCGTTATTCCCACTCAGTTTTTTGCTTTTCATCTCCTCCTTCCCTATTTAAATATTTATTAATGTAGTTATCACCTGCGCACTATATAGTCATTCTATGCAGGCAATCACATAATCAAAGAAAAGGGATATTATGGCAACTTTTGTTCTTGTACATGGAACAGGGCACGGCGGTTGGTGATGGCAGAAGGTGGCAAATATATTGCGTGACTTTGGATCCCGGGTTTATGCCCAGACACTTACGGGAGTAAGTGACCGTTCCCACCTACTGGAATGTGGAGTGGATCTTTCTACTCACATCACTGATATCGCAAATCTTCTGTTCTATGAGGATCTGTCAGATGTAATACTGGTAGGTCACAGCTATTCGGGCATGGTGATTACAGGGGT
>SKRK01000025.1 GCA_007118525.1 Balneolaceae bacterium | reverse complement strand
GACAACTGCTTAATTTGGTATTCCCTTTTGCAGGCGGCTGAACGGTTAGGATGCGGTTCAATAAATACAATCTCTTCCGGATGATGAGCCTGCAAGTATTTCGCCCCTCTCCCCTCGCGGTGCTGATGCCAGCGCCTGATAATGTGATTTGTACTCCCGGTATAGAGATTACCGTTTGTGCAGCGGATGATGTATGTAAACCAGGGTATATTCAATGAGCCATTGGGTTGATTTGGAACGTTACGAAATTTTACCTGCTGTTTAAAACGGTTTTAATAAATGAGCTGTAAGTTGTACAATACACATTGTTAACTATAATTATTATCTCCAGACCAATAGCGTATTCGTGAATAAAAAGAATAATAGACCTGAACGGATTAAGAAGCCTTGGCCAACGAAGGACGCTATGGAGCAGGTTTATAAAATGAAGCTTTGGGGTGATAACAAATCCGATTTTTATTCAGGGGAAGGATCTCATCATCCTGAATTAGTACAACCCTATGTAGATGTTTTGACATCATTTTTGACATCTTTTGAAACTCCCCTTGTTGTATGTGATTTGGGCTGTGGAGATTTTAATGTGGCAAAAGAGTTGGTTAAGCATACTCAGAGGTATATTGCGGTAGATATAGTAGCAGAACTCATAGAACGTAATAAGGAAAAGTTTAAAGAGGTAAATTTAGAGTTCCATTGCCTGGATATCGCATCAGATGACTTGCCCTCAGGAGACTGTGCTTTATTAAGACAAGTACTTCAGCATTTATCGAACAGTGAAGTGCAGCGTATCATCAGTAAGCTGACCGATTATAACTATGTTATTATAACCGAACATCTGCCAGAAGGAGACTTCACACCCAATAAAGAGATTGTTTCCGGGCAAGGAACCAGGCTAAAAAAACAGAGCGGTTTAGACCTGTTAGCTCCACCCTTCAATCTAAAAATAGAAGAAGAGAAACAGTTGCTTTCTATACCCTCAAAGCCCGGTAAAGGAGTTCTGGTTACTACGCTTTATAAACTGTTTTAAAACACACTCAGATGCTTAATAACTTACGCTGCGACAGTTGTCCGGCGATTCAGTTCGGGCACAACGATCTGTGATAATGTACGCTTCGTACCCTGAAATACAGCATATCTCTACTTTAGTAAAAGGGTAAGACTTTTATAAAGTGAGATTAACCATCTAACCCCTATTCAACCTGACCTTAACCATTGTTTGCATCTTGAACTGATATCGCTATCTTGATTTTTAAAAAATTTCCTAATACTTAAAACCGGCCCTCGATCACCAAAACAGATACCTGAATCGCCTCGCCCTAACTTACTGTCCGACATTCGTCTGATTCGACGGGTCAAGGGTTGCAGGCCGCCGGTTAATAATTTCTCTTTTTCATGAAAGAAGACCACGTACTTGAACGGGGCCTCGGGCTCACCTCCATCATCGCTATCAGTATGGGGGCGATGATTGGAAGCGGAATCTTCATTCTGCCAGGCCTGGCTATGGCCGAAGCCGGTCCGGCTGTAATACTTGCCTTTGTTATTGCGGGGCTGCTTGTGCTACCGGCCGCATTGAGTATTGCAGAGCTGGGCACTGCCATGCCTGAGGCCGGCGGAGATTATGTTTTTATTGAACGGGGCCTCGGTCCGGGAGCCGGCACCATTGCCGGACTTGGCACATGGCTGATGCTAATGTTTAAGGGAGCCCTGGCGCTGGTTGGCGGCATGTACTATCTGTCGGCCATCATGACGCTTCAAAGCGTTGAAATGGTTGCTGTTATCATCGGCACGATCCTGATTATTGTCAATATCGTCGGTGTTAAACAGACCGGCGGCCTTCAGGTTGTCATGGTTGTTGTAATGGTACTTATACTTGGTTTTTTTGTCTCATTCAGCATGATGAATGTGGAAAGCAGCTTCTATCAGCCCTTTTTTGACGGGGGGACATCGGGGCTGATCAGTGCAACAGTAATGGTACTTATCTCTTACGGTGGCGTAACCAAAGTTGCTGCCGTTGCCGAAGAAATTGAAAATCCCGGACGTAACCTCCCCCTTGGCCTGCTCCTTTCGCTCATTGTTACTACCGTACTCTATGCCCTTATTGTGTATGTACTGGTGGGGCTTGTGGATGGTGAAACGCTTTCCGGCTCAAATATCCCAATGGTTGATGCTGTAGAGCCCTATTTCGGCTTAATCGGAATTCTGCTCATTGTTTTAGCTGCCATGCTTGCTCTGATCAGCACGGCGAATGCGGGAATCCTCACAGCGTCACGCTATCCATTTGCCCTGAGCCGCGACAAACTTATTCCCCGCTTCTTCGCGCATGTAAGCGAGCGATTTCACACTCCCGTAACCGCTATAGTGATCACGGGCGGTGCAATGCTTCTCATAATTCTGACTCTGCCCGTAGCGGAGATTGCCAAAACCGCCGGAGCTTTTCAGATCGTGGTTTATATCCTTGTAAATATAGCTCTGATTGCTTTCAGGGTCAGAAAGCCTGCATGGTACAAGCCCAAATACAAATCACCGGCCTATCCGTGGAT
>SKRK01000150.1 GCA_007118525.1 Balneolaceae bacterium | reverse complement strand
GCCGCATGTTGCAGAATTGCCTCAGCCAGGTGATGTTCAGAGTGTTTTTCACACCCTGCTGCAACTGCAATAAGATGATTCAATATAGTTGGGTCATCAGAAAAATCGCCGTTATTGTGGTTTAAGGCATATGCCGCGGTTACCTGGGGTTTACCGAGTGTAAGTGTTCCCGTTTTATCAAAAGCGATAGTATTAATGCCTACAGTCTGTTCAACATGAACCCCTCCTTTAAAAAGGATGCCGTTTTTGGCTCCATTGGCGATGGCAGAAATAATAGACGCCGGCGTACTTATGATTAATGCGCATGGAGAAGCTACAACCAAAACGGTCATAGCGCGATAAAAAGTGGAATCGAAATCGTGATCAAATACCAGCCAGGGTATGATAATAAGCAGAATCACGGCGACAACTACGCTGATTGCGTATCGCGGCTCAAAGGTTTCGAGAAAACGCTGGGTTTTAGCTTTATTTTTTTGAGCACTCTCGACCAGTGAAATAATTTTTGCAAGCGTGGTATCTTCTGCAGGTTTGGTTACACGAATCTCGATTACACCGTTCTCATTCAGCGTTGCAGCAAAAACCTCATCGCCGGCTTCTTTCGCTACAGGTATACTCTCTCCGGTAATTGCAGACTGATCGATGGTTGTTTGTCCTTTAACAATTTCACCATCAATGGGTATGTGTTCCCCCGGACGTATGATTACAATCTCACCGATTTTAAGCTGTTCTACAGGAACTTTCTCCTCGCTGCCATCAGGTTTTCGCAACAGAGCCTGGCTTGGGCGAAGTTTGAGAAGTGAGTGGATGGCATTTCGGCTTTTCCCAAGCGCATAGCTTTCAAGAGCACCGCTTAGTGAAAACAGGAAGAGCAGGATTGCACCCTCAATCCACTGTCCCAGAATTGCAGCACCGATAGCCGCGGAAATCATCAGAAAATCGATATTGAGTTCAAAACTTTGCAGATGTTTTATTGTGTCTGTAAACCCATAATAACCTCCGCTCAGATATGAAATAATGTAGAATGGAAGGGCCCATTCTGCAGGGAATATACCCGAATACTCACCAACGACCCCCAAAAGCAGGCTGGCAGCGCAAATGGATGTAAGCACTATTTGGTTTGGACCCTGAGCGTGGTTATGCGACATGTTCTTACAAACAGTTAAGTAATTATTTCGACTGTAAAAATTTAAATATCCGGCATTGAAAGTTTACATTCATCGGGAGACTTGCTTTGCGGTCAACATCGAACGGATCATTCTGAAAAATACAACATCCATCTACGCTATTAAAGGGTCTAGTGTATGTAAATAAAATTTCAGATTTTATTGATAACGTTCGAATTCTTAATAGAATAGGAGAGCTATAATTTATGTTGGATTGGACATTCATGCACATAAATCTATATTTTAGGGTATATAAATATGCCGCTATCTAATCGCTCTAAGTTATTTTTAAGTGAAATAGGGATTCATTACTTAACAAACCCTTTGCAAAAAATATTATGAAAAAGCTCGTACTACTTTTATTGATTGCTCTCCTGTCTGCTACAACAGGACTTGCACAGAACGCACCGGCAACGGATGGTGAAAACTGGACTCAAAAACTGAAAACGGAACAGCTGCAGGTTGGCATGCTGCTGCAATCGGTTGGCGTTTTCTCTTTTCAGGACAATGACTTCATAGGCGGCCGCAGGTTTGAGCTGGGAGCCACGCGGCTGGATATTCGCGGACAACTTGAAAGTAACTTCGTTTACCGGTTGCAACTTGACTTTAGAAGAACTCCATCCATTTTAGACGCACAGGTGGGATACCGTTTTTCCGAACAATTTCGATTGGTTGCCGGTGCTTTTAAACCCTTTTTAAGTGCTGATCTTGATTTAAGTCCCGGCGATACGGATTTCATCAACCGTGCTAGACTGGTAGGTTCGATGATGAAAACACGGGAAATAGGTCTCACGGCCATTGGCCATTCAGGCCGGTTTAACTACTGGTTTGGTATGTATAACGGGTATGGTCTGCAAACAGCGAATGATAATCGGTTTATGTACACAGCACGTTTGGGTTACAAGGCTGAAACGGATGAGGGTGCTTTTGATTTTGGAGTCTATGCTGCTTTGAATAGTTCGGTTAATGAACAAGTAGGCAATACCAATATCACCTCAATGGGTGACCGCACTCTCTATGGTGCATTTATGAAGTACGAAGGGGATATTTGGTTTGGTACGCTTGAATTTCTTCAATCCAAATTTGACAGGCTTGGATTTAACGCAGAAGAAACGATTACCGGCTTTTATACTACTATTGGGAACAACCTCAATGAAAAGGATCAATTGCTGGCAAGATGGGATTATCTATCGTATGACCTACAGGATAATTCAAGCAACCGGATAATTTTAGGCTGGAATCATCAGGCTACCACTCTTATCAGTTTTCAGCTTAACCTGATCGGACAGTTTGGTGAAAATCAGGACGATCAGTTCGGTCTGGCCGGTAATTTCCAGTTTCAGTTCTGAAAAGAAAACCATCACAAGCGCCTCGCT
>SKRK01000211.1 GCA_007118525.1 Balneolaceae bacterium | reverse complement strand
TCTATGAGTGCCTGTTGTAAATATTATATGATTCTGTTTAATGCACTACTTCTGTTGATTCCCGGCACACTGTTTGCGTTTGAGATATAGACTACTTTTCATCTCCCATTGCCCTCCGCGGAGCTGGCGGAGGAACACTACTCTATTACATTTACATTTTATCTTGGCCCGAAAGGATTCCAGTGGAAAACTCAGTTTTAGAGACATTCCATAAGTAAGCATGTGCAAAACCCAATGCATTTGCACACGATTACTTTTTGAATTACTTCTCTATCAAAATCCAGCCGCCTTCATTAACCATGCTTTTGGCGTATTTCCACTTCACCTCTTTGGTCTCGTTGGTGCTCAGGTTCTGAAGTTTCACATAGTCATTTCGTCCGGGCTCATCTTCTACGGTTACCGGCTGCCGTTTTTGACCCGGAGCCTGCGCTTGCTGCCGGCCATCTCCATCGCCTTGAGATGCCCCACGGAAACCCATATTGGTTGAGTCGGCATGTTCAGCCTGAGCTTTACTCATGTCGTACTTGCCTTTCGTCTTCTGAGCCTGTTCAACCTTTTTCGGATCAGCCTGCATTTCAGGAATTGCCTTCCAGATCAGCGAAATAGTGTCTTCATTAATCTCTTCAATCAATGTCTTGAACATCTCAAAAGCTTCACGCTTATATTCAAGCAACGGATCTTTCTGACCATATGACCGAAGCCCTATACCCTCCTTAACTGTATCCAGTTCGCGAAGATGCTCCATCCACTTATTGTCGATCGTAGACAAAATTGCCGTACGTTCAAGTGCACGAGCCACTTCACGGCCTTCATTTTTGGAAGCCCTCTCCACATCAACAACAATTCTCATCCGGCGTATTCCATCGGTGAAAATAACCTGAATTTTAGATGGTTTCTTCTCAGAGTCGGAACTTTCGATCTGTTGAATAATTCGGTACAGCGGTTCTGAAACCAGTCGCTCTTTTTTTCGATACACTTCATATGCTCTCTCAATGATGTGGTCAATAAGGCCATCTTCGCCCATCAACGCCCACTTATCGAGATTGATCTCTACCTCTACAGCGAGCTGTCTCAGAACTTCATCTCTGAGCGGCTCAAACTCTCCCTGAGGAAAATATTTATAAACAATTGTTTCAACCAGGTTCTCAAGCATGTCAAAGATATCACTCTGAAGCTGGTCTCCCACAAGTGCGTTTTTCCGTCGGGAGTATATTACTTTACGCTGATTGTTGAGAACATCATCAAACTCCAGCTGACGTTTTCTGATGCTGAAGTTGTTTTGTTCTACTTTTTTCTGAGCCCGTTCAAGCGATTTGCTAACCCATGGATGCTGAATCACCTCACCCTCATCGAAGTTCAGTTTATCCATGATATTTGCAATTCTGTCTGTACCGCCAAAAAGTGACATCAAATCATCTTCCAGTGAAACAAAGAACTGGGTCTCACCCGGATCTCCCTGCCGACCGGAACGGCCGCGCAGCTGAAGGTCAATTCGTCTCGATTCGTGCCTCTCCGTTCCAAGTATAGCCAGGCCTCCCAGCTCCTTAACTTCCTTGGAAAGCTTAATATCCGTACCACGTCCGGCCATATTCGTGGCAACCGTCACGCCTCCTCTCTGGCCGGCTTGTTTCACAATTTCACTCTCCCTGGCGTGCTGTTTCGCATTCAATACATTATGCGGAATATTGGCTCGCTTAAGGATACGGCTCAAGGTTTCTGATACATCCACGCTGGTTGTACCCACCAGAACCGGCTGGCCTTTCTCATGATATTCGCGAATTTTGTCAATCGTGGCATTATATTTTTCACGCTTGGTTCTGAAAATCAGATCTTCCTTGTCATCCCGAATGATTGGACGGTTAGTTGGAATAACAGTTACATCCAGATCATAAATCTCATTAAACTCACCCTCCTCTGTGGCAGCCGTACCGGTCATACCGGAGAGTTTGTGATACATCCTGAAATAATTTTGCAGCGTAACTGTGGCATACGTCTGTGTTGCCGCCTCCACTTTTACCTGCTCTTTAGCTTCAATGGCCTGGTGTAATCCATCAGAGTATCTTCTGCCGGAGAGAACACGTCCCGTATGCTCATCTACAATTTGAACCTTCCCATCCTGAACGATATACTCCTCTTCACGTTCAAATAGCGTGTAGGCTTTCAACAACTGGTTAATGGTATGAATCCGGTCGCCGCGCTCTGCAAATAACCGGTGTAGTTCATTAAAGCGTTTTTCACGCTCCTGCTTGAGCTCTTCTTCAATCTCCTCTCTCTTTTTCTGCTTATAATCATCGCTAAAATCATCATTTGCTTCCAGCTCTTCGATTCTCTGCTTACGAGTAGATTCTACCTCTTCTTCGATTTCAGAGGTTTCCGTTCCCAAGTCAGGAATTACAAATATATCGGGGTCTTCATCCTTGTGGGTCAGGAAGTCGCGGCCTTTATCCGTCATTTCGATTGTTTTCTGTTTCATATCCACGGCATAGAAGAGATATTCATCAACAATCGGCATGTTTTTGGCGTTATCGGCCAGGTAGATGCTTTCGGTTTGTTGCACAAGGCGCTGGTAATTGGCCTCCTGCATCATCTTTCTGAATTTTTTGTTTTTCGGATATCCGCGTTCTGCACGGAACAGAGCAAGACCTGCCTCCTCCACTTTCCCCTCTTCCACAAGGCGTTCAGCTTCGTTTACCAAAGAAGTCACCAGGCCTTGCTGAGCTTTAACAAGAGACTCAACTCGCGGCTTCAGCTCTTCATACTTCTGCTGGCTGTTCGACTGCGGTACAGGTCCGGAAATAATAAGAGGCGTTCTGGCTTCATCAATCAGAATCGAATCCACCTCATCAATAATAGCAAAATGGTGATGGCGCTGAACAAGCTGCTCCTCTTCAATCACCATGTTATCACGCAGGTAATCAAAACCAAATTCATTGTTGGTTCCGTAGGTAATATCGGCGCGATACGCTTTACGGCGCGGTTCTGAATTAGGATCGTACTTATCGATACAGTCGACAGTTAAACCGTGAAAGTTAAAAATGGGTTCGTTCCACTGGGCATCACGTCTTGCGAGATACGTGTTTACCGTAATCACATGTACACCGCGACCGGCCAGGGCATTCAGATAGGCCGGAAAAATGGCGGCGAGCGTTTTACCTTCACCCGTTTTCATCTCGGCGATGCTGCTGTTGTGCATCGAAATTGCACCTACGAGCTGCACGTCATAGGGCACCATATCCCATTCAATTTCATTACCGGCAACGTCCCATTTTTGACCCACAAACCTGCGACAGGTGTCTTTCAGAACGGCGTAAGCTTCCGGCATGATCTCATCCAGGGTGTCTTCGAGTGTGTCGAGCCAGTTATCTTCGAATTCCGCAAGTTGGTCAGAAAACTCTCGTCTCTCCTCCAGGGTAATAGACTCATCATTCGAATCCATTTTCTCTTTTACCTCAGCAATCTTCTCGCTCACTTCAGCCGTTCTCTCTTTAATAAGATTCTTGAAAAATTCTGTTTTCTGTTTTAGCTCATCATCGGAGAGTGCCTTTATGTCATCCTCGAAGCTTTTTACCTCCTCAACTATGGGCCATATTTTTTTAAGGTCTTTTGAGCTTTTTGTGCCAAAAATTTTGGTAAGGACTTTGGAAATTTGTTCTAACATGTAGTTTAAAAAGCGTTTTGGATTAGTCTGACAAGTTACAGCTTAGTATGTGGCGGTTCAACACATTTATATAGTGAATAATAAGCAAGAATAGTGCCGTCTTCAGTTTGCACCTTATAAACGTAAGAGTAGTAGAATCATTGGGCATAAAAACATTAAATAAGATTGATGTAATTAAACGTTCGGTTTTAAGAAAATTCTTCTTATTTTTGGAGTCTATCTAAAAACAGGATTTTTGAATTATTACTACCTCGTATCATGAAACGTACTTATCAACCAAGCAAGCGTAAGAGAGCTAACAAGCATGGATTTCGCAAAAGAATGAAATCAGCTGATGGCCAAAATGTGTTGAGACGCCGCCGTGCAAAGGGCAGGCATAAGCTCACTGTGAGTGATGAGAAAGGACCTAAATAGGACCGACTCCAGTAAATCTGATCACACTCTTCCAAGATCTAAAATTCTTCGAGGAAGGAAAAACTTTCAGCGCCTTTTCGAAAAGTCGACAGTTTTGAACTCCAAATCACTTCAATTCCGATATCGAATCTATCCCGAACCCGGCGAGGGTTGTTTTATCGGATTTGCAGCACCAAAAAAGAGTATCCCTACAGCTGTTAAACGAAACCGGGTTAAACGATTGCTCAGAGAAGCTTATCGAGCTCATCAATTTTATCTTCAGGATCTGTTTCTTGAAAAAAAGATCGGTTTTCATGGACTTTTTTTGGCTAAAAACCCCGATCTGTCGTTTACTGAAATTGAGGATGAAATGATATCTCTTTTAACCCAAACAAGAATCAGGCTTCTTCGGTTAAACACTGCAGATCGTTCTGCCAATTCAACGTTGAACTCAGACCTTAAATAACTTACCATTTTGGACAAGAATACGGTTACAGGGCTCTTGCTCATTTTTATTATTACCATGGCCTGGGCCTGGTATACGATGCCCAGCCAGGAAGACATCGAGAGGCAGAGACTCGAACAAGCTATTCAAGACAGTATTGCTGCAGCGGAAGCCGAACTCCCTGAAGACCGGGAGATTACTGAGAGGGAAGCAGATGTCGCTCAAGAACCAAGGGCCACTAGAGAGCAGGATCGCCTTGAACCCCGTTTGATGGAACGAGATGACGCAGCAATGGGTGTATTTCGCGATGCAGCCTACCCCGACACGGTTTTTACTACCGTTCGCACCCCTCTCTATCAGATTGAGCTGACCAATATTGGAGCCGGTCCTGCAAAATATACTCTCTTAGGCCACAAAACATGGGATCAAGAACCGGTTCAGATGATTGGCCGGACATCCCGATCGGCGTATTCTCTTGGATTTTTATCTTTTCAAAACTACAATATTGAAACGGATGAACTTTCATTTGAGCCCCTTTTTAATGATGAATTGATTGAACTCTCTCTTGATGAAAGTATTTCACTCTCCTACCGGCTTGCGCTGGACCGGGGTGCATCCATTGTGTTCAATTACACGTTCTATGCCGATCAGTATGCATTTGATCTGGATATTGAACTGAACAATATGGAACCGCTGATAAGCGGAACCAATGTAGATTTTGGATGGAATGCACCGCTTAATCTTACAGAAAAAGATTTCGCTCAGGACGCAACGAATAGCGCCGCTTATATCTTTGCAGGCGGTGTATTGGAAAAATTTCAGCTTACCGAGATGGGCCGCAGTGAAGAGACAATAAACGGTACAATCGACTGGGTTTCTACCCGAACACGTTTCTTTGGCCAATATATTAAACCTCTTAGCGGTTCTAATGCCGCCACGGTAATGGGTGAAATAACAGGCGAGCCCGGCCTTGCGTCTACAAAGCACCACTACCAATCTTCTATACGAACCGGTATTGTAGGAAATCCGGTTCTCTCCTATGAGCTCTACGCGGGGCCTTTAAGGTATTATGATCTCAAAGAGTTTCATGCAAACGCATACGATGTGGTTGAAATCGGATATGCGCTGATACGCTGGTTTGCCGATCCCCTGGTTCGATATGTCATCATTCCGTTTTTTGCCTTTGGCAGCGTTTATATCGCCAACTTTGGCGTTTTGATTATCCTTTTTGGAATAGCGATTAAGCTTATTCTGTTCCCGCTTACTCAGAAGAGCTTTAAGAGTATGGCAGGTATGAAAGAGCTTCAGCCCCAAATGAAAGAGATCCAGGAGAAGTATAAAGATGATCCGCAAAAGCAACAGAAAGAGACCATAGCTCTATATCGCAAAGCAAAAGTAAACCCGCTGGGAGGCTGTTTACCAATGCTGTTGCAGTTCCCGATACTTATTACCATGTTCTTCTTTTTCCAGAACTCTATGCTGATGAGGCAGGAATCTTTTCTTTGGGCAAATGATCTCTCTGCACCGGATTATATTCTAAGTCTTCCGTTCAGCATTCCATTTTTGGGTGATCAACTGGCAGGATTTGTTCTTTTGATGTCGGCAGCAATGTTCTTACAGACAAAAGTCAGCGGGGGTATGAGCGCCGGAGCTCCTTCAGGCGGTGGCCCCAACATGAAAGTGTTCATGTATATCATGCCATTTATGCTGCTCTTCATCTTTAATAATTTTGCCGCCGGTTTAAGCCTCTACTACCTGGTGTATAATGTACTTTCCATTGCACAACAGGTATTGATTAACAAGCAGATTGCTGCAAAAAAACCACCCGAAATTGAAGAAGCAAAAGAAGCAGCCGAGAAAAAATTGAAAAAAGGCAAGAGAAAGAAAAAGAGATAGGATCATTACCCTTTCTGCGTTAACTATATAAAGGGCTATCATTGATAGCCTTTTTTTTGAACCTATCACTTAATAAATTTCAATATGTTGAACATATTCCATCCGTTGAGACTGTTCTATTATTGTAACTAAAAAATGTTAATTTGATGAGAGATTTTGGTGCCCGGGAGACCGATTAATGGAACCAAATCATCCTTTTATAAATTATGGATGTATGATGAACAAAAATATTATCACAGCACTTATACTATTCCTCGTTGGAACGGCATTTGTTCTGCAAGACGACACGCTTACCACAGATAGAAATTTCGAAAGGCAAAATGATAATGATCGATCAACAGTAAGCGTAATAAGGGTTGAAGGAACCATCGGCCCTACAAGTATGCAATATATTGAACGAGGCCTTCGAAAATCGATTGAAGCTCAAGACGAAGCATTCATCATAGAGCTTGACACACCGGGAGGCCTTCTCGACTCAACTCAGGATATCGTACAGATACTTTTGGGTACAGAACATCCCACAGTGGTATTTGTATCACCAAGGGGAGCGAATGCCGGAAGTGCTGGAACCTTTATCACACTTGCAGCTCATGTTGCAGCCATGGCACCCGCCACCAATATTGGAGCCGCATCACCTGTAGCTATGGGGGGTGGCGAAATGGATACGGTTGCTCAGAAAAAAATATTCAGTTACGCGGAAAGTTATATTGAGTCGATTGCGGAACAGCGCGGCAGAAACGCCGAATGGGCAAAGTCTGCGGTCAGAGATGGAGCTTCCATCACATCAAGTGAGGCACTTGAGTTGAATGTAATAGATCTGATTGCCGACAATTTAGACGACCTTCTCACCCAAATGGACGGTATGGAGGTTGAAGGAAAAATTTTAAACACCCGAGATGCTGAGCAAAACCGCATACCTCAGACATTGGCAGAAATCTTTTTTAGCTTTATACTTCGGCCTGAAGTAATGTTAATTCTTACATTGGTGGCTATTTATGGTATTATCGGTGAGGTAACAAACCCCGGTGGTATCATACCGGGCGTGGCTGGAGTAATTGCACTAATTCTCTTACTCTACGGCGTTGCTGCAATGCCGATAAATCTTGCCGGATTTTTGCTAATTGGGTTGGGTATTATACTGTTCGTGGCTGAAGCTTTTACACCCGCATTTGGAATTTTAATTACAGGAGGAGCCGTGGCTTTCTTTTTAGGGGCATTAATGCTGTTTCAGGATTTGCCTGATGAAATGCAGATTTCTTTATATTGGCTTATACCGGCAACATTGGTTACCGCAGCCTTTTTTGCATGGATTGTAACCTATGGCGTTAAATCACTGTTTGCGCCTGTCAGGTCGGGGCTTGAATCAACCATTGGTAAAACAGCCGAAGTTACAGACTCCATATTACCGGGCCAGTCGGGAAGAGTATTTTTTGATGGGGAGTATTGGACTGCAGAAAGCGACAAACCCCTTAATGAGGGTGATATTTGTGAAATTGTAGAGTACAAGGGATTACGTGTAGTTGTAAAACCGTTAACAAAAAAACAGGAAAATCCGGACGAACAAAACTAACCTGATCAGATCAGATCGGGTAATTTAACTGAGTCGGGTTTTTAGAAACGATTAAAAAAAGGAGCTAACGATATGGACGATCCAGGTCAATTAACGAACATGCTTGTATGGGTTATTACGATAGTAATATTCCTGTCAATCTTTTTACCACAAATGTTCAAAATCATGAGGGAGTACGAACGTGGTGTTGTATTTCGTCTCGGTAAATTTCAAGCCACAAAAGGCCCCGGCCTTATTATTCTGATTCCATTTATTGATAAAGTTGAGCGTGTTGATCTTCGTGTACTTACCATCAATGTGGAGAGACAGGAAGTGATCACCAAAGATAACGTAACGGTAGGTGTGGATGCTATTACTTTCTTCCGGGTAGTAGATGCTGAAAAGGCTGTAATCCAGGTTGAACGCTATATCGCAGCCACTTCTATGTTTGCACAGACAACACTGCGAAGCGTGTTGGGACAATTTGAGTTAGACGAATTGCTTGCCGAGCGTGATAAAATCAATAAGCAGATTCAGACAATCATTGATAAAAATACTGATCCATGGGGAATCAAAGTAGTTTCTGTTGAAGTCAGAGATGTGATACTGCCTGAATCCATGAAGCGTGCCATGGCGCGGCAGGCTGAAAGTGAGCGTGACAGACGTGCGAAAATCATTAATGCACAGGGTGAATTTGAAGCTGCAACCAAACTGGTTGAAGCCGGTAAAATGATTGAAAAAACACCAACCGCACTTCAGCTTCGATATCTGCAAACCATGGTTGAACTGAGTGATGAGAACTCTACATTTACATTTGTACCTCTTCCAATGGACTTCCTTGAGTCGTTCAGGCCAAGAGATAAAAAAGAGTAAAATCTACTCTTTTTAATAGATTCAGATATAAAAACCCGGTTTATTTCAGCCGGGTTTTTTTATTTAACTTCAGTTCCTCTATTTTCTGAATCAGGAAATGAAAAATCCAATTAAGAACCCCTATGAACAATTCAATCTCTTCTTTTGTAGCTTTTGCACTATTACTATTTCTCATTACAGCATGTAACTCTTCAGATCAAAAAGAGTGGGCAATAGCCCTGCATGGAGGTGCCGGCACCATTTCACAAGACCTGCCCGACACCATCAAACAACAATACTATGATGGACTTGAAGAGGCTTTGCGTGTTGGAGAGCTCGTATTGCGTGATGGAGGATCTGCACTGGACGCCGTTGAACAGGTCGTACGTAACCTTGAAGACAATCCACTCTTTAATGCCGGAAAAGGATCCGTATTCACAAAAGATGGCACACATGAGCTGGATGCCGCAATAATGGACGGCAGCACTCTTGGTGCCGGGGCTCTGACCGGCTTAACCACGGTAAAGAACCCGATTACGCTTGCCCGTAAAGTAATGACCGACTCGCCACACATCTTCTTCTCGGGCGTAGGGGCTGAAGAGTATGCCAATCAAACAGATGTTGAACGGGTTGAAAATGATCATTTCCATACAGAACAGCGATACCGGCAGTGGCAGCGCGCACAGGAACAGGCATTAGCTAATCCTGTTGAAGTTGAGAAAACCTCTCTTTACGACTGGATTGAAGATCTCAAACTTGGCACTGTTGGCGCAGTGGCGCTAGACAGCGACGGTAAACTGGCAGCGGCTACATCTACCGGCGGTATGACCAACAAACAGTTTGGCAGAGTCGGTGATGTTCCTATAATCGGTTCCGGCACCTTCGCCAATCATGTTGCTGCAATCTCTGCAACAGGATGGGGAGAGCAAATTATGAGAAATGTATCGGCCAATACCATCGCCAACTATATGGAGTTTAACGATGCAACCCTCGATCAGGCTATGCAGTTTGTACTCTCTCAACGACTCAATCCCGGAGATGCCGGGTTTATAGGAGTTGACCGCAACGGTAACCTGTCTATGCAGATGAACACAGCAGGTATGTTC
>SKRK01000355.1 GCA_007118525.1 Balneolaceae bacterium | reverse complement strand
CATCGATAGCCTTATCCGGCAAAAAGTGATCGGTTACGTATCTGTCGGTTAATTTTACACAGGCTTCAATGGCCTCTTTGGTGTAGCGGACACTGTGATGCTTCTCATATTTTCCTTTAATCTGATCTAAAATTTCCCTGGTTTCATCAACCGATGTCGGTTCTACCATTATTTTCTGGAATCGACGTTCCAGAGCTCCGTCTTTCTCGATAAACTGTCGATATTCATTAAGGGTAGTGGCACCAATGGCCTGTACTTCACCGCGGGCGAGTGCCGGCTTAAGCATATTTGAGGCATCCAATGACCCGCTGGCTCCACCTGCACCTACTATGGTGTGAAGTTCATCGATAAACAGGATTACATTATCCGTTTTTTCCAGTTCGCTCATTACCGCCTTCATTCTCTCTTCAAACTGACCGCGATATTTGGTGCCGGCAACAAGTGCTGCCAGGTCGAGGGCAATTACTCGTTTGTCGAAGAGAACTCTTGAGACTTTTCTTTCTATAATACGCGATGCAAGGCCTTCGGCAATGGCTGTTTTACCTACACCGGGTTCTCCGATTAATACCGGGTTGTTTTTCTTTCTTCGGCTCAATACCTGTGCTACACGTTCAATTTCTTTTTCTCTGCCGATAATTGGATCCAACTTCCCATCTTCAGCGAGTTGTGTAAGGTCTCTGCCAAAATTATCAAGTACGGGTGTTTTTGATTTTTCCATTTTCTTTTCTCGTGAACTTCCTGATGATTGTGACCCCCTGGGTGGTTGAGAAATACTTGCTGAGGTAGAACGGGCATCAGCCTGATCGGTGTCGCGTGTATTGCCCGAAATAATCATATCCAACTCTTCCCGAACAGCATCATATGAGACATTAAACTGCTGTAGAATCTGAGCAGCGATATTCTCTTCATCTCTGAGCAGTGAAAGCAAAAGATGTTCTGTACCGATGGTGTCGCTCTTGTAGAGTTTAGCTTCGAGGTAAGTTATACGCAGAACTTTTTCGGCTTGTTTGGTAAGCGGAATATTTCCAACGGTAACCGTTCCGCCTGTTCCCCGAACAGTATCCTCAATGGTTTTTTTAAGTTTAAAAAGGTCGCAATCCAAATTTCTGAGAATTCGTATTGCTACTCCGTCACCTAAACGGACTATGCCTAATATTAAATGTTCTGTGCCAATGTAGTCATGACCAAGGCGTAAGGCCTCTTCACGGCTAAACTGGATAACGTCTCGAACTTTGCTAGAAAAATTTCCCTCCATAACGGGACCTGAAAAGATTTGACTTATTAATTGATTACTGCAAGTAGTAACGAGCGAATTAAATGTTTAGTTCACCCTCTTCACGAAAGTAGTATGGTGTCTGTCGAAATGCAAACTTATTGGAAGAATATAAAGCGAAAAATGAGAACTCTACTGTTAAAATAGAGATTTTCCGGTCATTTCTTCGGGAGGGGTGAATCCCATTACTTTCAGAATTGTAGGTGCTACATCTGCCAGCCTGCCATTTTCCAATGCAATGTTCTCTCTTTCGCTTACAAGCACAATGGGAACCGGAGCGGTTGTATGTGCTGTATGTGGGCTTCCGTCGGGCTGTATCATGCAGTCGGAATTTCCATGGTCAGAAATAATCAAGACTTCGTAGCCATGTTTTTTTGCGGTTTCAATGATCGGCTCAAGCTCATGGTCGACGGTTTCGATAGCTTTAATTGCGGCCTCCATTACCCCGGTGTGGCCTACCATATCGGGATTGGCAAAATTCATAATCGCAAGATGATACTGTCCGGATTCAAGGGCCTCGCACACCTTTGAGGATACCTCAGGAGCGCTCATTTCAGGCTGAAGGTCATAAGTTGCAACTTTTGGACTGGGCACCATAATCCGGGCTTCACCCGGGTAGGGTGTCTCTTCACCACCATTGAAGAAGTAGGTTACATGAGGGTACTTTTCCGTTTCAGCAAGCCGAAGCTGACGCAGGCCTTTTGAGCTGATAAATTCACCGAGAGTATTTTTCAGGCGTGCCGGCGGGAAGGCTACACGAACAAAACTTTCAAACGTTTCATCGTACGCTGTGAATGTGACATAGTGCAGATTGAGGGGCTCCGTTTCAAAAGGAATTTCAGGATCCTGAAAGAACGCTTTTGTTATTTGCCGGGCACGGTCGCCCCTGAGATTATAAAAAATTACAACATCGCCTTTTTGGATACGGCTGTTGGTTTCCGTTTCAACAATATGGGGAAGAATAAATTCATCCGTAACATCTTCATTGTAGCTCTGAGAAAAGGCATCAGCGGCATCTTTGACTTTTACCCCTTCACCGTGCACCAGGAGGTTGTAGGCTTTTTCGGTGCGTTCCCAGCGCTTATCACGGTCCATTGCATAGTAGCGGCCAATAACGGACGCCATGGTGCCGGTGCCGATTTGGTCAGCCTTGGCCTCAAACTCTTTCAGATATTGCGCACCGCCGTGCGGTGATGTATCTCTGCCGTCGGTAAATGCATGAACAAATGCGTTCTCAATGCCATGTTGTTTAGCCATCTCAAGAAGTGCGTAGAGATGATTATTATAGCTGTGAACGCCGCCGTCTGAAAAAAGCCCCATAAAATGGATCCTGTTTGTTTGAGCGGCTTTTTTAAATGCAGTGACAAGAGTTTCATTTTCGAAAAACTCGCCCTCACGAATGGATTTATTAATTCGTGATAGCTCTTGCCACACAATTCTGCCCGCGCCGATGTTGAGATGGCCTACTTCTGAATTACCGAATTGGCCATCAGGCAGGCCAACATCTTCTCCACCGGCCGAGAGTTGGGCGTGTGGATACTTTTTGAGAAGAGAATCAAAGTAAGGCTTGTTGGCTTTGTCTACCGCACTGACTTCCGAATTCTCGGCAATGCCGAAGCCGTCAATAATTACAAGAAGAGCTTTTTGCGGTGTATTCGCCACTGAGCCTAACGTTTACAGGTTGTTGACGTATCTGGTCAATCTGGATTTCTTTCTCGCGGCAGTATTTTGATGTAAAATACCTTTGGATGAAAGTTTGTCAATAAAACTGACAGTTTCATTCAAATGCTTTTCTGCTGTCTCTTTATCTGTGGCAGAAGTTACTTTTTTCACCAAGGTTCTCATTTTGGAACGTTTGATGTTATTTTGTTTTTTTCGTTTTTCACTTTGGCGCAATCGTTTGATTGCTGATTTATGCTGTGGCATAAGAAATTGGTTATTACGGTTGAATACTCGTTATCTTTAACAGACTCCAAAATTACGGGATATCAATTCAACTTACAAGAACGGATTGAATCTTAGCCTGAAAAAATTTATTTTAACTGTTCTCTGAAATGATCATAGTCATCGATGGGCCGGCCGGATCCGGTAAAAGTTCTACTGCTAAAGCAATTGCGAATCGTTTAAATATTCAATTTCTCGATTCGGGGGCGTTATACAGAGCACTAACATATCTCTGGTTAGCAGCAGGAAAGCCGGATAAAGCCGAATTCTTTGAAAATTTGCCGGAAACAGTTCTGCAAGCAGAGTATCGAGATCAGAACTTTTTCGTTCACTTAAATGGTGAGGATATTACAGAAAATATCCGCACGCAACTTGTTGCAAACCATGTGAGCGAAATCGCTTCCCACTCTCAGGCGAGGGATTTTGTAAATAATTTTATGAGAAACCTTGTTAAAAACGACACATATGTCGCCGATGGAAGAGATCTTGGAACAGCGGTATTTCCTGATGCTGACCTTAAATTCTACATGGATGCTTCAATTGATGAACGTGCAAAACGCAGGTTCAAAGAGATGAAGCAGTCAAACTCTTCTGTTACACTGGAAGAAGTTAAAGAGAATATTAAGGCCAGGGATCATACAGATCAGAACAGGAAAAAAGATCCGCTGAAAAAAGCAGACGATGCTATCACTATTGATACAACCGGTAAAACTTTTGAAGAACAGCTCAATGAAATGATTGCTGTGATCGAAGAGAAACTTAAACTGAAATCATAACTAAAAAATCCCGTTTCGAAAGTCGAAGCGAGGCTCTGTTTTAACACGTAACCTAAATGACTGAAGAACTAAAAAACGAAACCGTAAGCGAAGATGCCGAAACTGCTGCTGAGGTTGCTGAAAAAAAAGCTGCCGAAGAAGAAGTGGAAGTAATAGCTGAAGAAACTGCCGCTGAAGAAGAAACACAAGAGAGCAATGGCGAAGTAAAAGAACTGCCAAAATTTACCGGCGAGATCGAAGGAAAAACGTACACCTTATCTGAACTCGAAGCCGCTTCTGAAGATTATTCTGATGAGGAGTTTCATGAACTTGCCGGAATGTATGAAAATACACTCAGCAAGATCGAAGAGAAAGAAATTGTAACCGGTATTGTAGTATCGGTTGATGAAAAATATGTCATTGTTGACATCGGATTTAAGTCGGAGGGTATTGTTCCGGCCAACGAATTTTCCAACAAAGTGCTTGCTAACCTGCAGCCCGGCGATGAAGTAGAAGTATTTCTCGACAGGGTAGAAGACCGTGAAGGCCAGCTTATTCTCTCCAGAAAGAAAGCAGATATTCTGCAAGCCTGGGAAAATATTGAGAAGGCACACGAAACTGGCGAAGTTATTGAAGGCTATATTCAGCGCAGAATTAAAGGTGGTATGGTCGTGGATGTGTTTGGAATCGATGCATTCCTGCCCGGTTCGCAAATTGATGTGCGTCCGGTTCGTGATTTTGACGCCTATGTAGGAAAAACCATGGAGTTTCAGATTGTGAAACTTAACATGCAGGCAGAAAACGTTGTTGTATCCCACAGAGCACTTATTGAAAGTGATCTCGAAGATCAGCGCCAGGAAATTCTCGAAACCATCGAGGCCGGACAGGTTCTTGAAGGAATCGTGAAAAACATTACCGATTTCGGTGTGTTTATTGACCTTGGTGGTGTTGACGGACTTCTCCACATTACCGACCTCTCATGGGGCCGTGTGGATCATCCGGAAGAGATTGTCAAGCTCGATCAGCGCATGAACGTGGCTGTTATCGATTTTGATGAGAATTCTAAACGTGTCTCTCTTGGACTTAAGCAGCTTCAGCCGCATCCGTGGGAAGAAATCAACGTGAAGTATCCGGAGAACCTGAGAGTACAGGGCCGGGTAGTATCTATCGCAGATTACGGCGCTTTCATTGAGCTTGAAAAAGGTGTTGAAGGCCTGATTCACATCTCTGAAATGAGCTGGACTCAGCATATCAAACATCCGTCGCAGCTTGTTCAGAAAGATGATATTATTGAGTGCGTTGTGCTCAATATCAACGAAGAGGAGAAGAAAATTTCCCTCGGCGTGAAGCAGCTTGAAAAAGATCCATGGGAAGACCTCGCAGAGCGTTATCCTGTTGGCTCAAGCCACAAAGGCGTGGTTCGTAACCTTACCAATTTCGGTGTGTTTATTGAACTCGAGCCCGGTATCGACGGTCTTGTACACGTATCAGACCTGAGCTGGACTGAAAATGTTGATCACCCAAATGAGGTTGTTGATAAAGGACAGGAGCTCGATGTTGTTATTCTTGCAATCGACTTTGACAACCGAAGAATTACACTGGGCCACAAACAGGTTCAGGATAATCCATGGGAAAAATATGCTGAAGAGTATGGACTCGGAGCTAAAGTAGAAGGAACCGTAACCAAAGTGACCGATAAGGGAATGTTCCTGGAACTGCCTTTGGGTGCTGATGCCTTTCTGCCGGCCGACAAACTAACTGAAAAAGTTGAAAGCTTGACGGACTCCTTTAAGGAAGGTGATAAGGTTACCGGCTTTGTTGCTGAGTTTGACGAGCCCAGCAAAACCATTGAACTCTCTCAGATTGAAGGTGATTTGAAGAAGTCCAAATCGAAGCCCAAAGCTAAAACTGAGGTGAAAAAGGATTCTGTCGAAACAGGAACTCCTACTCTTGGTGAAGTTTCGGGACTTGCCGACAAGCTAGCTGAAAAAGAGAAAAATGATAAGAAAAAAGAGGAGGAATAAACCCTCTATTTCTTACAGAAAAATTAAAAAGGCTCCGGTTCGGAGCCTTTTTTTTGGCCTGATATTTCTGAGTTGGATGCGTAGCAGCTGTTCTTAATATACTGTTGCTCTATAATTAGCGTGAGTTCGAGAAAAGAAGAGAGGCTCAAATAGTCCCCCTTTAAAGGGGAGAGGCTCTTAAGAGCCGAGGAGGGGTGGCCCTCTAAGTGTTGAATTAACTCAAACATTCATTATTTGACTTCGAATTCACTTCTTTTCATCCCCCATTGCCCTCCTTCAGCCGACGGAGGGACACTCATTAATTAGCTTTTATATCGATCAAAGCTCATTTAACCGTGCTTATTTGTCCTGAAAAAAGAAAATGATGTTATCGGCACTTTCTGTGCTGCTCCTTACCTTTTTGTTCATCTCTTTATTGTAGGAGTAGGCAATATTTCTAATTGAGTTTAACTCTTTATTGTCTTTATACCTGATTTGGATTGCGCTGCCCCCCGGCACCAACTCATCGAGAGCCAATTTAAGCTTATCGTACTTAGATTTAGTTTTTCGTGAAACACGAATTTTTGTTCGTGGAACCAATCTTACTTTCATACTTTCATATTAAATTGGTTATGTGGTAAACTGAATATGATTCAATAAATAAAAATAAAGCTTTAAAAACTTTCAAAGTCAATAGTCTTGATTAAATCATCGAGAAAGTTTTAAACACTTTAATAGTGATATTGAAATTACAATTGAAATATTATCCATTGTGAAATAGGCAAAAAAAAGGCGACATATGAAGTATATATCGCCTTTTAAATGAGTTTGTATTAAAACAACACTAAGGTACTTGTACTGTAGAAAGTATCTTGGATACAATATCTTCCGGAGTAATATTCTCAGCTTCTGCTTCAAAGGTGGGTATTATACGATGCCTGAGTACATCCATGGCAACAACCCGTACATCCTCAGGTGTTACATAAGCCCGGTGTTCCATGAAAGCGTGTGCCCGGGCTGCCAAATTCAGATTAATGGATGCCCTTGGCGAAGCGCCGTAACTGATAAGTTCTTTAAGGTCAGCCAGGTTAAACTTCTCAGGATAACGGGATGCAAAGATCAGGTTCACAATGTACTTCTCAACCTTTTCATCGGTATAGATCTCATTAATCACCTCTCTCGCTTCAAGAACTTTGGAAGCGTTAACAACTGCTTTAAGCTCAGGTTTATTACCGGTTTTTGCCATTCGCCGCATAATTTCCAACTCTTCGGATTCACTAGGGTAACCGATTTTCAGCTTCAGCATAAACCGGTCTACCTGTGCCTCCGGTAAATTATAGGTTCCTTCCTGTTCAACCGGGTTCTGCGTGGCAAGAACCAGGAATGGAGCTTCAAGAGGGAACGTAGTCTCACTGATGGTAACCTGCTTCTCCTGCATAGCTTCAAGCAGGGCGCTCTGAACTTTTGCCGGTGAACGGTTAATCTCGTCGGCCAATACAATGTTGGCAAAAATGGGCCCTTTTTTTACTTTGAATTCCGACTCTTTCTGGTTGTATATCAGGGTTCCAACCAAATCGGCCGGCAGCAAATCAGGAGTAAACTGGATTCGCTGAAATTTCGTGTTAATAACTTTGGCCAGAGAGGAGACTGTCAGGGTTTTGGCGAGCCCGGGTACACCTTCCAGCAACACGTGGCCATCCGCAAGCAACCCGATCAGAAGGCGGTCTATCATATACCGCTGCCCAACGATTACCTTGTTTAATTCTAGGTAGATATCATCGATAAACGCACTGTGAGCTTCAATTTTCTCTCCCAGTGCCTGCATGTCAACGTCTTTATTCATTTGGGATAATCTAATATAATGTTCAGGTTCATTTTGATATCTTCTACCGGTTTTTAAATGGCATGTAAAGAACGAATAATTACAATTAGCTGCAAAGGGTAGACGCGTAATTATTTGTATATAACCTTTATCTGCTTCGCAGAACGGCTCAATTACTAACTAAAAGTAGATGGATTTATTACAAGCAATTTTATTGGGGATACTGCAGGGGGTTACTGAGTTTCTTCCAGTAAGCAGTTCGGGACATCTGGCGCTTGCACGAGCCTTAATTGGAAGAGAGATCATGCCGGGTATTACGTTTGAGGTAGTGGTTCACTTTGGATCTTTTTGCAGTATTGTGGTGTATTTTCAGCAAAAGATCAGAGAAATTATTGCTGATCTCTTTAAAAGTCTGACACCCGCTGCCCTGAAGTCGAAACGTTTTCTTCATGACGCCAACACCCGTTTGAGCCTGATAATTCTATTAAGCATGATACCCGCAATGATTGTGGGTTTTACGTTGAAAGAGCCGATTGAAGGTCTCTTTTTAAATCCGTTTTTTGTATCGATCATGTTACTTGTAACGGGAACACTTCTCTTTTCAACAAGGTTTGTGGGCCATCCCGAAAAGGATGTGGATGTAAAAAGAGGGTTATTGATGGGCGTAGCACAGGCTTTTGCCATCATTCCGGGTATAAGCCGGTCAGGGTCCACCATCTCTGTGGGGCTTTTATCAGGAGTGGAGCGTTCGAATGTGGCAAACTTCTCTTTTTTGATGGTTTTACCCGTGTTGGCAGGAGCCATGCTTTTGGAAGTTATTGAACTGAGAGAGACGGGGATTGAGTCGGCAGAGGTTTTTAGCCTGATTGCGGGATTCTTTGCTTCATTTATTGCGGGATACTTCTCACTGAAATACCTTATCATCCTTCTGAAAAGGGAAAAGTTTCACTATTTCTCCTACTATTGCTGGAGTGTAGGTATACTGGGATTGATTCTATTTTATTAATACGTAAAAGTGAATCAATTTCCTTGATGCCATTTTTAAATTTGGCTACCTTTACTGCCGTTTAAATAATTTAACAGAATGGAAACATACATATTTGTCACCCTTGCGGTATTAGCGATAGCCTCGGCTCTCGGAATGGTTTTAAGCAAGAGCACGATTAACAGCGCGCTTTTTCTTGTAATCAATTTAGTAACTCTCTCAGGGGTTTATCTTCTTCTTCAGGCACAATTTCTTGCATTAATACAGATACTGGTTTATGCCGGGGCCATAATGGTGCTTTTCCTTTTTGTGATTATGCTCTTGAATATCGATCAGGAGGAGAGCCTCTTCGATAAGTTCAGAATAAAATACCTGGCTGCGTTTCTTTTGAGCGCTGTTATTTTTGCCCAGATTCTCTACAGCCTCGGAGGTGTTGCAGATATGCTTCCCGAAATCTCAACTGAGATGATTCACGTTGGTACCGTCGAAGCACTGGGTGATGTTCTCTACACGGATTATCTTTTTGTCTTTGAAATGACTGCAATACTATTAACAGCCGCAGTTGTCGGTGCTCTTATGATCGCACAATATAAAGTTAAAAATACGGGTGACACTGAATGATTGGGATTGACTGGTATCTTGCATTAAGTGCGCTTCTATTTACAATTGGTGTGCTTGGGGTATTAATTAGAAGAAATGCGATTGTTATCTTTATGTGTATTGAGATGATGCTCAACTCTGTTAACCTGGCACTCATCTCGTTCAGTGCATACCACGGAGATGTAACAGGGCAGATCCTGGTCTTTTTCTCACTCTCGGTTGCCGCAGCCGAAGCGGTGGTTGGTCTTGCCATTATTATAGCTATCTACAGAAATAACCTTTCTGTTGATATCACAAAGGTGAATTTATTACGTTGGTAAAGGGATATACCATACTTTAAAAAGAGCTTTTCACCGCAGAAAAGCTCTTTCTGTTTTCAAATCGGGATAGATCTGTTATCGATCTGAAGAATCAAAAGTGTATCTTGTGCAAAATTAAAACCGGCACCTGCTTTGACACGTCTATTAGGGTCATTCTTTATTATCATTATTCTGCTTGTTGCTTTTCCCGGCAAAACAATAGCATTTTCTGATGATAAAAAACTGATCCTTATCCATCTCGATGGGGTCTCAAGCCACCACCTGCTT
>SKRK01000038.1 GCA_007118525.1 Balneolaceae bacterium | reverse complement strand
TCTTTACTCTTTACTCTCTATTTCACTCGTTAACATACCTTTTGCAGCTGATACTGCTTGGGAGTAATGCCTGTCTGATCTTTGAACAGCTTGATGAAATGGCTCAGGCTTGAGAAGCCCATTTCCAGGCTCACATCCGTTACGTTCATTTTCTTTTTTCGGAGCAGGTAGCTCGCCTTCTTTACTCTTTCATTGTTGATATACTCAACAGGGCTTATTCCAAACTCATTTTTGAAATAGCGGTAAAAGGAAGCTTTGCTCATACAGGCAACAGACGAGAGCTTTTTAGCTGATATGGAGCGGTTAAGGTTTTTATGGATATAATCCACTGCCGCTGCGATTCCATTTTTTGTGACATGATTCCGGTAATTTTTCAACAGTAGATTTCGCGATTCTGTTTGCAGCATATGAACAATCAGTTCGGATGTGTTTAAGTCGATCAGAAGATCGCGTTGATTATGGTCTTCGGTAAAGAGGTGAAAGAGTTTACGGATCAAAAGGTCTACGGAGCCCGTATTTTTAAAATGAACAGAGTGAGTTGAATCATACTCCCACTCGCCTGAATACTTGCTTCTTGGGATAAGGTCATTCATTCGGCTAACAACGCTATTTACCCGGCTAAGGGGAAGTTCAACCGTTATACATTTGGTTGGTTCTTGTATTTTAGCTTCAGGAAAGTCTATGTAAATGGATTGATCGGGGGGGAGCACCAGGGATTCGCTGGGCAAAAAATCGAATGGAACCTCCTTTCCTGAGTGGATTACCTTTCTGCCTGATATCATTCCACAATACATCGGGTTCGGGGCATACAATTCAACCCGTCTGGCTTCTTGATAGGTATCATAAATTGAAAAAACAGCATCATTGCCGGCGTAGCTGGTCCGATTTTCTACAAGTTTTTGCGGTTCGGTTTGGTGAGATTGGAAAGAGTTATTCATAACAATAATGACTAATGTGAATCCATCTTATAATCAATAAGGGGAGGATTTTAAGTATATATAATGGCATTTATAAAACCAAATTGAGAGGATAGAGCAACTTTTTGAGACCATTAGCTGAGATTGGAAGCGCTTTTTTTAACATGTTGAATACATAATCCAAATTAATATATGGAGTACAACATGTTACATGAACGCCCAAAATTTAAAGAGAAGTATGACAACTACATCGGTGGCAAGTTTGTGCCACCGGTTGATGGAGAATATTTTGACAATATTTCGCCGGTTGACGGAAAGCCTTTCACAAAAGCGGCCCGGTCAAATGAAAAAGATATTGAGCTAGCCCTTGATGCAGCTCATAAAGCAGCTCCCGAATGGAATGGATCATCCGCAGCAGAGCGAGCCTCAGTTCTGAATAAAATGGCGGATATTATTGAAAATAACCTTGAACTATTGGCAAGAGCAGAAACAATTGATAACGGTAAACCAATTCGGGAAACTCTGAATGCAGATCTTCCGCTGGCGATTGACCATTTTCGCTACTTTGCGGCTGCAATCAGAACCCAGGAAGGAGGGATCTCTGAGCATGATGGTAACACAGTAAGTATAAACCTGCCGGAGCCGCTAGGTGTTGTGGGGCAGATCATTCCGTGGAATTTTCCGCTGTTAATGGCTGCGTGGAAAATTGCACCCGCACTCGCAGCAGGAAACTGTACGGTTGTAAAACCCGCCGAACAAACACCTACAAGTATTATGATGATGCTTGAATTGATGGGCGATGTTATTCCTCCGGGAGTACTGAATGTTGTGAATGGATATGGTCCTGAAGCAGGACAGCCGCTGGCTACAAGCGAACGAATATCCAAAATTGCGTTCACAGGAGAGACTACCACCGGGCGTTTAATCATGCAGTTTGCTTCTGAAAATATTATTCCTGTCACGCTCGAACTTGGTGGAAAAAGCCCAAATATTTTCTTTGAAAGCGTAATGGACGCTGATGATGAGTATTTTGATAAAGTACTCGAAGGCGCTGCACTGTTTGCTCTGAATCAGGGCGAGGTTTGTACGTGCCCATCCAGAATTCTTGTTCAGGAATCCATCGCAGATGCATTTACTGAACGGGTTATTGAACGAGTGAAGAAGATAAAAATGGGCCATCCGCTCGATACGGAAACCATGGTAGGCGCCCAGGCTTCAAACGATCAGTTTGAGAAGATACTAAACTACTTTGAAGTTGGACGTGAAGAGGGTGCGAAAGTGCTTGTTGGCGGTGGACGCGCAGAGGTTGGTAAAGGTAATGGTATCGCTGATGGCTATTATATTCAGCCTACAATCTTTAGTGGCAATAACTCCATGAGGGTTTTCCAGGAAGAGATTTTCGGCCCGGTAACCTCACTTACTACATTTAAGGATGTGGATGATGCCATAGAGATTGCCAACGATACACTGTACGGACTCGGGGCAGGTGTCTGGACACGCGATGCTCATGAACTCTATCAGGTGCCCCGCGCTATTAAAGCCGGACGTGTTTGGGTGAACTGCTATCATACCTACCCGGCGCATGCTGCATTTGGCGGGTATAAAAAATCAGGTTTTGGCCGTGAAAACCACAAGATGATGCTCGATCACTATCAGCAAACCAAAAACATGCTGAT
>SKRK01000049.1 GCA_007118525.1 Balneolaceae bacterium | reverse complement strand
CTACCCAGCTGGTTTCCGTTTCCCAAACGGTTACATGGAGGTCAATATTTCCGGGAATTCTTTTTTTGGTCTCTTTATGGATGTATTCGGCAATCCGTTCGGCTGTAGTTGGAACCGGGATAGACTCATTCAAGACGGTGTGGTCCAGTCCGCCCTTGGGTCCATCAGCGGCGGCCCATTTCAGCTCCTTAAAGTCACAGACCATGTCGGCTGTATTAAGATATTTTGAGGGATTCAACTCATGCGATTTTGCAGAAATATGCACTTTATAGGTGTGTCCATGCATGCGTCCGCACTTTCCATCATATCCCTCAATAAAATGAGCGGCATCAAATTTAAATTCCGTATGTAGTGTCCAGGTTGGCATCAGGAAGACCTTTTTGGCTGCAAATAGTGATTATCAATAAGCTTGACAATATAAGGAAATATTTATTGCCAATCAGCCTGTGTGTTAGAAGAGAAATTACACCATTTTTCAGGGTTAGTGATTTAAGGATTCATTCAGGGAATATTACCACGAAGTCCCGAAGACTCGAAGAACCACGAAGGACTTATTTTAGTTTAATGAATCGTCAAATATTTGTAATTCTATAACTTATTTAAGAGTTCTTGGTAACTCCTCGTATGTAAAAAACCTGATAAAGAAGCCTGCTAATTGGAGCGTCATAATTTCTTCTGGCTCTTTCTAACCGTCATTTTCTTCTTCTGAAGGATCCCAGAAATGGTTCTGAATATCCACCGTATACTCTTCTGTAAAAGTCACCCCCTCCTGTTCGAGCCTCTCTCTCATGGTATCGTCCGGAAAATAGCCTCTGCCGGTAAGCTGCCCCAGCCGGTTTACCACACGGTGTGCGGGATAGTGTTTATCTGTTCTGAGTTGAATGAGCTGGTTCAGGGCATATCCAACCATTCGTGCACCCGATTTTACACCCAGATACCCGGCAATGGCACCATATGTGGTTACTCTGCCCGACGGGATGGATTCCACGACTTTGTAGACTCGGGAGTAGAAATCTGTTTGATTCAGGGATTTAGCCAAATTTTTCGGACTCGCTTATTGAAACAACCAACATAAAAAAAGGCGGCATCATATTCTGATGCCGCCTTTTTTTTTTGATGTTATAACTAAAGACTAAAGGAAATCTTTTAGATAACTAATAAAAACGAATACTATCAAGGTAATGTGCCACAACCAACACTATAGTTCCATGCAGTTCCGGACTGAACTCCATCAACAATAACCCTGAAAACATTCTGAGCTCCTTTTACAAATATGTCATCCTCTTGCCCTGCACCAGGTCCGGCAATCCCACCCGGATAAAGTGGGTTGTTATTGTAAGCAGTTGATCCTCTCCAGCCTGTGTCAAGAACCACATTGCCTACGGGGTACTCAACTACAAATTTATCCGGAATGCTAAAAGCCTGAAATCGGATACTGAAACTTGAACCTTCAGGAATGTCAGATATGTCCCAGGTATCAATAGTGACACCAACACCTCCAGACCGTGAAGCAGTCCATACTTCACAGACATCAAGCTCCCTGTCTGGTCTTTGATCTGCAAAGCCAGTTGTAAACGTTCTTTGATTACCATAGGCCGTTCCAGCTTCATTGACAGCATATGCACGAACATAGTAGGTCGTTGATTGATTTAACCCTGCAATATTACTTGCGAAATCATCCGGTCCTGTTCCATCATTGGTGCAACTATCATCAGTCGTTGGATTTGCTGATGTGCTCCAGCATACTCCTTTCTGGGTTATAGGTGAGTCACCGGCGTCATCAATCTCACCACCGGATACCGCAGTAGTTGGTGTAACATCTGTAACCTCATTTGTAGTAATACCAGAAGGTGGAACTACATATATATTCTGTTGATCTTCTGCAGTTTGAAATGCAAATCCACTTGTAGTAATCGTGCCGGTTGAATAATTATTCAAAACCAATTCACTAATCTCCTTCACAACATCCCGATGAAAGTTAGCTCTGCCGTTATCTCTCAATCGGCTTGGAAGTTCACTGTCGCTAAGTTTATCAACATTAAATTCCGGCGCTATTCCCATATACCCTGTGATAGTCCATATAACCGCCTGCATTTCCCTATAGGTTAATACTCCCTCTTCAGGATACTTGGCTTTAAGTTCATTCTCTATGCTGAACAGATAGTTTAATGGTTTCCATTTATTGTTGGATGAAGTTGCAAATGCCTTTACTTCCTGATGAACATCGTTATTGGCTCTCAATGGCTTATTCCATTCGAGACACCATGCATCCGCAGTCGTGTTTTTTATGAACTCATTAGGCATTACATCACTAATATCTATTTTGAAATAACCATCTTTTTGAGAGTCACTTCCCTTATTTATTACTAAGGTCATGTTGTCGGCTTCGGCTATCGCCTCAAGGCCGGTAAAGAGCTCAAACGAATCCTCAAGCCCCGGACTTACATTACTATCGCACGCCGCAAAATAGAGCATGCTGCTTATTATTAAAAAACTGCCTAATAGTTTTACTTTCATGGTATATATACCCCTGTTTAAATGTTTGTTTGTATTTCTCTTGGGCGTGAATATTTATGTCTGAAAGTCACTCGCTTTCAACGT
>SKRK01000289.1 GCA_007118525.1 Balneolaceae bacterium | reverse complement strand
CTCGACCGTGAGTTTAATATCGATATTATAACCACCGTGCCCAACGTACAGTATGAAGTTGAGGTTGATTACAAGGGAGAGCGCGGTAAACGAACCGTCGATAATCCGAGTGAGATGCCCGATGCAGGCAAGATTGAAGCTGTTTGGGAGCCCTATATAAAGGCGAGCATTATCACGCCGGCCACCTATATCGGGCCAATCATGAAATTGTGCCAGGATAAAAGAGGGATCTATATAAATCAGGTGTTTATGCAGGGAAATCGTGTAGAGATTACCTATGAATTGCCGATGGCTGAAGTCGTTTTTGATTTTTATGACAAGCTGAAAAGCGGGACCAGGGGCTATGCATCTCTCGACTATGAATTACTTGAATACCGAAAGGGAGATTTGGTACGTTTAGATATCCTGTTGAACGGTGAACCTGTGGATGCTCTGTCGAGTATAACTCACCGGGATAAAGCCTACGAACAGGGCAGGAAAGTTTGTGCCAAGCTAAAGGAACTAATTCCACGGCAGCAGTATGAAGTAGCAGTTCAGGCAGCAATCGGCTCCAGGGTAATTGCCCGTGATACCATTCGGGCGCTTCGAAAAGATGTTACCGCAAAATGTTACGGCGGTGATATTACCCGAAAGCGAAAACTGATTGAAAAACAGAAGGAAGGAAAAAAACGCATGAAACAGGTTGGAACCGTAGAAATCCCTCAGGAAGCGTTTCTGGCCGTATTATCAATGGATGACGATGAAAGATAAAACCACTACCATGATTAGAAAATTTGCTCTCT
This sequence comes from Balneolaceae bacterium, assembly GCA_007118525.1. Taxonomy (GTDB): domain Bacteria; phylum Bacteroidota; class Rhodothermia; order Balneolales; family Balneolaceae; genus Rhodohalobacter. Next base: position 1,820 of record SKRK01000289.1, on the reverse strand, counting down.
TAATTTGCTTAATTGCAATCAGTACAACGGCCTATGGCCAGTTTGATGATCCGGATATCCGCAAAGTAGATTACTCGGAAAGGGCTCAGTTTGAACAGAAATTTGCTAACATCAACTGGACCGGACAGGGTTTATATAACCCTACTACGATCGACCGGCTGCCTACTGTAGAGCTGCGTTCCAGATTACAGGCTGTCTATGGCGATCCTACCCAGACTATTAAAGATTTGATCAACAATAACTTCAGGCCGGGAAAGGCTATTCAATTCGAGTATTGGTTTATTATTGACGGTGAAATACCACTGATGATTTTGGATCTGGATGGCCCGTTTGAAAACGGATTGGTTTATGTTGGAGCCAGCCGGTACATTGACATGATGCCACAGGTTAAGCGTACCCTGACACGAAAGTTAATGAATGAGTACGGCGAACTGGCTGACTTTTCCGACTTCTTCTTCTCACCGGAACGTGAACAGTGGTACAGGGTAGAGTATAAGAATGGCGAGTTCAGTCATGAAATGATTAACCGCCCGGCAAATTTTAATTAATCACAAAGAAAAACGTTGAGCAGAAAAAAGGACCTGACCAAAAAACCACGCTTTTGGGAAAGTAAAACAGAAAAGGAGAAGGCGTTTGACGTAAAAGCCAAGCACTGGGCACGCGAGTGGCTTGATGCGCTTATATGGGCAGCAATCGCAGCAATTATTCTCAGAACATTTTTCTTCGGGGCTTATCGTATTCCAACCCCGAGTATGGAAAAGACACTACTGACGGGTGATTTTCTGATTGTGACCAAGCTCGCATACGGGCCAAGAACCCCCATGACGCTTTCTGTCCCCTTTACCGATATCTACATGCCGGGTGTAAACCTGCCCTGGTTTAGAATTCCCGGATATTCAGAAATTCAGCGAGACGATATTGTTGTATTCAACTATCCGATTGATATTGCCCCGGTTTCAGTTAAAACGAACTATATCAAACGAGCTGTGGGTATGCCGGGTGATGAACTGAGTATTGATAATAAGCTTCTCTTTGTGAATGGAGAGCCCTCCGAAGAGTATGAAACACTGATGTATAACTACCGGGTCAAATCGCTCGACAGGATCCGGCTGAGTCCGGCAAAAGTGCGTGAAGCCGGCGGTAATACGCTGAGCAGCGGCAATGGAGAGTACCTCATCAATATGACGCCGGAGCTTGCGCGTGAGATGGAGACCTGGCCGGAAATTGACTCCATACAACACTACGTTCTGCCCGAAGATTTTGATACGTTTGGCCGGCGGGGTTTCAACTTTTCACGTGGATTCCAGAATCACGACCACATGGGTCCTTTTACAGTTCCGTACAGCGGCCAGCAAGTTGAGTTGACATCCGAAAACTGGCACATCTACCAGGATATCCTGGAGAGATACGAACGAAACAGTGTGCAGCGAAATGGAGACCAGTTTACCATTAACGGTGAAGAGACCAATCAATACACGATTCAAAAGGATTACTACTTTATGATGGGGGATAATCGTGATGATAGCGAAGACAGCCGCTACTGGGGATTTGTGCCGGACGACCACGTGATTGGAAAGGCGGGTATGATCTACTTCTCATGGGATGGCGAAAAATGGATGCCGAGGGTAGGCAGGATGTTTAATTTGATACATTGATAGGCTTGAGTCCTGAGGAGTTGGCAGTTGGCAGTTGGCAAATCGAGAAGTAAATTTTGGTCACTTATCTGTTTAAAAGCACCAATTCTCAAGCACCAAATTCCAAACAGACGCTATCCCTGATCACGTGCCTTTAATTTATACTCAGGCCACGTTTGGAATTTG
>SKRK01000279.1 GCA_007118525.1 Balneolaceae bacterium | reverse complement strand
GATATATCCGATCAGTTTGAGCAGCAGCTTGAGCTAAAGCAAAACGAACAGCTGTTCCGTCAACTGTTTCAAAATTCTCCGATTGGAATTGCCCTGCTTGACGAGCATAAAGAGATTCAAATGGCCAATCAGGGTTTTGAAGAGATCTTCGGATACAATATACAAGATATTAAAGGGCTTGAAATAGACTCTGTTATCGCACCGGATGATAAAGTAGAAGAAGCAAAAAGTCTTTCAGCCAGCACAGAACCCTTTGAATTTTCGAGTGTAAGAAGGAAAAGTGACGGAAGCCTCGTCGATGTAATTATTTACGGCGTACCTGTTGTGGTGGAAGGTAAAACGATAGCCATCTATGGAATATATGTTGATATAACGGATAGAAACCGGGTAGAAAAACAGGTCAGGAATTCATTAAGGGAAAAAGAAGTGCTTCTGTCTGAAATACATCACAGAGTTAAAAATAACCTTGCTGTAATTACGGGCCTTCTGGAGCTTCAATCGCATAAACTGGAAAATGAAGTTGCAAGCAAGGCACTAAAAGATAGCCAAATGAGGATTCATTCGATGGCTCTGATACACGAGAAACTGTACCAGAATGAAACACTATCAAAAATAAGTTTCGATAACTACATCAGAGACCTGATCGAAGTGATAAAGAGATCACACAATACCCACTTAAAACCGGTAGAAATTCAGATAGACACCGAAGAAATAGAGTTCACCATTACACAGGCCATACCTTGCGGGTTGCTCTTGAATGAAATTCTGACAAATTCATTCAAACATGCATTTCCCGGCTCCTTTAAGGGTAGCCCGGTAATCCAAATTACTCTTAAGCAGTTAAATGAAGAGGAGGTAAATCTTGTAATTACAGACAACGGGGTAGGTTTGCCTGATAATTTTGAAAATCTCGGAAAACGGTCTTTGGGATTAACTTTGATTAAGACTCTAAACAAACAGCTGAATGCCAAAATGATGATCAGTGAGAACAATGGGACATCATTCAACTTCACGTTCAAGCATGAATCGGTGCTGTGTGTTTAATTAAGGTGAGTTTGAGATAAGATAGAGATCGGAGTGAGCAGGGAAAGCCTGTTGAGTGTGCCCCGAGGTGGTCGCCGGCTTCATTGCACGTGGAGTACGCCTTCGGCGCGTAGAATGCTCGCTGCACGTGCGAAGCACACTCAACGTTCGGCTCGCGAACACTCAACACGTCGAAGGAGCATTCCTGAATTGGTTTTTATCTCGAACTCTCACTCAATCGGATAGCAATCCGCGTCTTCTTAACAGATTTGTGACATCAGGTTCGCCGCCCCTGAAGTCGCGGTACAGGTCCATAGCTTCTCTGCTGCCCCCTTGCGACAGTATAGTACTTCTATAGTGGTCACCGTTTTCACGGGTGAGGCCGCCCCGCTCTTTCATAAATGCGAAGGCATCGGCTGCCAGCACTTCACTCCATATATAGGCGTAGTAATTGGCCGAATAGCCACCCGAGAAAATATGGGCAAAATACGCTGATTTGTACCTTGGTGGAATTGCGGGATTATTCAATCTGTATTTGGCCAGTGAAGCCTGCTCAAAGCCGGCCACGTTATCGGGAATCTGAATGGGTGACAACAGGTGCCACTCCATGTCGACCATTGTAGCAGCAAGGTATTCGTAGGTATCAAAACCCTGGTTAAAATCTCGCGCAGCGATTACCCGATTGAGCAGATCTTGCGGAATTCGTTCACCGGTTTCATAATGCACGGCATAGTTCTCCAGTACTTCCGGATGTATTGCCCAATCCTCTTCAAAAGTAGAGGGGAACTCAACAAAGTCGCGGGGAACTGAGGTGCCGGCCAGTGAGGGATAGGTTACATCAGAAAATAATCCGTGAACGGCATGGCCCATTTCATGGAACAGGGTAGTTACATTGCCAAAGCTGATCAGTGCCGGCTCACCCTCAGCAGGAGGGGAGATGTTGAGTACATTTACAACAACAGGTTTCTGGTTTCTGAGTTCAGATTGAACCACAAAAGAGTTCATCCAGGCACCGCCACGCTTGGAGTCTCTGGCAAAATAGTCGGCATAAAATAGGCCCAGCTGTTCGCCGTCATGATCATAAACATCAAATACCCGCACATCTTCATGATATACCGGAATATCGTGACGCTCTTCAAAGGTGATGCCATACAACCTGTTCATCGTGTAAAAGACACCATCTTCAAGTACACGGTTTAACTCAAAGTATGGACGAACCTCATCTTCATCGATGTCATATTTTGCCTTTCTTACAATTTCCGCATAATACTCCCAATCCCACGGCATCAGCTCACCTTCAATACCGTCTTCCCTCATGGCTTCGATAATTTGATCAGCTTCTTCATCGGAATTCTTAATCACAGCCGGGATTAAACCTGTAAGCATCTCAAGAACCCTCTCCGGGTTTTCACCGGTTTGCGGTTCAAGTGCAAAATGGGCAAAGCTTTGATATCCTAAAAGTTCAGCGCGCTCAGCTCTCAACTCAACCAGCTCCAGAACAATAGGTGTGTTATCTATTCCATCGTTTTCACCAATACCTCTGTAAGCAGAGGCGTTCCAAACTTGTTCTCTCATATCACGGTTCCG
>SKRK01000349.1 GCA_007118525.1 Balneolaceae bacterium | reverse complement strand
TCACGGCTTGTGGAAACATCATTTAAGAACGCTGTAGAAGCCGGAGTTTCCGATCGGGTTCTCTTTCTTGAGGAGGATATTTTTGAGACAGATTTTAGTATGGCAACGGTTATAACACTCTACATGTCGAATGCCATCAATCTGAGATTGCGGCCACTCTTATTTGAAAAATTGAGACCCGGAACACGAGTTGTATCCCACATCTTTCACATGGACGACTGGAAGCCGGACGGGCAGTCTTCCGTGGATCGTCATAACATCTATTATTGGATTATACCGGCCGATGCAGGTGGTGAGTGGGAGTGGGAAATGGATGGATTAACCTACAAGCTCTCCCTGGATCAAGAATTTCAGGTGATCCAAAAGGCCGGTATTGAAGTTTCAGAAAGCGGGAATAAACCGCAGATCAGTGAATCCGAAATTAACGGTGATAGAATAACCTTTGTTCTGAAAAATGAGAGGGAAAACCTAAAGCAAGTTTTCAATGGAAGAGTAGAAGGGGATAGCCTGATTGGGACTGCTCAAATTCATAAGGATGGTAGATATCAGCTTGTTAGCTGGCAGGCATTTCGCCTTCGCTGAATTTAAACGTAATGAGTGAAAAAGAGGACTTTAGAAAATCTCTCTGTTTCCCGGAGTGATTCTTTTTGGCCTGTTTCTAAACCTGAAAATAGAACTCAGTTAACCACCGAACGCACTCACCTGACATCACGTTATATTAACGAACTAACAATAATTTAATTCAACGTATTATGAGTTCCGCAGAGAGAAAGAATGAACCGAAGAAACTGAGAAGTTACACATCTGATCTGCTTGCACTGGAGAGTCATTTCATGAAAGCTGTGCGCAGGCAGAAGGCGTCTGAGGTTGTAAAGGATAAGACAGTGATCGAACTATTTCATGAGCTGGATAAAATGATTTCCGCACACGTAGAGTCGCTCGAAACTCAGGTGGATCGTCTTGGCGGATCGGTCACATCAGAGATTAAAAGCAAACTTGCCTCTTTTACAGGATCCGTAGCCGGCCTGATTGACCGCGCGCGAACAGATAGTGTATCCAAAATGCTGCGCGATGACTATACGGCGCTTTCCATGATTACGATCGGCTACACGATGTTGCACACGCATGCGCTCGCTGTAGAAGATAATGTTTTGGCAGATCTAACTCAGAACCATTTGATCGACTGTACCGGAATGATTACGGAGATAAGTAAAGCAGTTCCTCTTACGGTTGCCGCAGAGCTGATTGAAGATGCCGATCGTGCCGAAGAGATAGGCCGCAAAGCTTTGGAAAACACACAGAATGCATGGAGTCCCGACGTAGTAAACCGTGAACCGGTAATTGTATAAATATCGGGATTTGTTTTAATTGTATAATTATGCGAATGATTCATCAAATATCGTGAGTTTCACATCCGAAGCTCATAATTAATTACTTTACATTAAATTGATTAGTCAGCGGAATAAATAATTGAGACGGATTTTATTCCCTTCATCTCAAAAACGGGGGTCAGGACTATGATTCTAATGATACTTTTATTCGCTCTGATTGGCATAGCATTTACACTCTACAAAACCCGGGTTAGAATACTTGAAGGGGGGCCACTTACAGAAGAACCGGAACAGCACCATCCCATTGCGCACATCAAGAGTGTGCTTTTCCTTGAAGTCCCGCTGGAACGTATTGTAATGGGTTATTTTGTAGTGGTGCTTTTGGGATATCTAATTTTATGGACAACCGGTGCTTCAATCCCCGAGCTCGAACTGGGACTCTGGATGCTTTCAGGCATCATGCTACTGGTACTGATCTTCACACAAATATTAGTTGCCGGAATTGCTGACACTTTCCGCTGGAGGGTACTTGTGTTGCTGGCTATAACGGCAATTGTTTCCTGGCTCATCTGGCAGCGTCCCGGGATTCTTGAGCCTGAACTACTGCTTCGGGCTGAGACTTATACGATAACAGTGCACCTTCTGGGCCTGGTTCTTGGACTGGGCGGAGCATTGATTCTCGATGTGATGATTTTTCATTTTCTCAACAATCTTACCATCTCATCACGCGAGGCGGTGATCATGCATCTGATCTCCCAGATGATCATTCTTGGACTCGCACTCTTAATTGTGAGTGGTTTTGCACTGACCTTAATCAACCCGGAAGCCTACCTTGAAAACCCGCGATTTCTTATGAAGATGACGGCAGTTGGTGTAGTGACGATAAACGGCGTTCTTCTGAACCTGTTTGTAGTGCCTAAAATGGAGCAGATTTCATTTCAAAAAGGAGAGATGGAAGAGAATACCGGACTTATTCGCGGTGCTTTTGTGGCCGGAGCCGTGTCGATGACTTCCTGGCTCAGCGTATTCATCCTGGCAATGATCAACCCTTTGGAGGCCTATTCATTCGGTATACTCTTGACAGTTTATCTCATTCTGTTGGCCATGACCGTTGCGGGAGGATTGGTCATGAAGAAAATATATGAGAAGAAAGCGGAGTGATGTAACGGTATACTACTCAGAAATTTGAAATGAGATCAGTTTGTGCACTTATTAAGGTGGGATCCTCCGGTTTCAAATCATATGATTCACATCTCAAATTTGAGTTGTACCTGGGGCGG
>SKRK01000331.1 GCA_007118525.1 Balneolaceae bacterium | reverse complement strand
GAAGACGCATCCTTCTTTAGAATGGATAACATTAGTGTTGGATACACATTCAGGGATCTTTTTGATGCCGTTACTACGCTAAGAGTATCTGCTACCATGCAAAATGTATTCACCATTACAAATTACAGCGGGCAAGACCCGGAAGTTGTTGGAGGTATTGACTATAACCTCTACCCCCGACCGAAAACCTTCGTGTTGGGTATAAATCTCAACTTCTAATTGAAACCCTGAAAAAAATAAAATTATGAATAAGAATATAGGACTCAAACTTCTCGCTTTCACACTGGTACTTTTGGTATCCGTTTACGCCATCTCTTGTGTGGACAGCCTGAATACAACTCCAATTGACGAGGATGTAGTTACATCCGCTCAGGTTTTTGACGATCCTGAGAACTTTAAAAAAGTACTTGCAAAAATGTATGCCGGGCTGGCATTAACCGGTCAGCAAGGTCCTGCAGGACAGCCCGATATACAGGGAATTGATGAAGGGTTTTCGAGTTATGTTCGTCAGCTATGGGTACATCAGGTTATTTCAACCGATGAGGCCGTGGTTGCATGGAGCGATCCGGACCTCCCTGAATTCAATTATCAGGCATGGGGAGCCTCCAGTGACTTTGTAAGGGCCATGTACAGCCGGATCTATTACCAGATTACGCTGGCCAATGAATTCATAAGGGAAGCCCGGCAGCGAGACGAAGCCGTTATTCAGGATTATCTTGCTGAAGCCCGCTTCTTAAGAGCGCTCAGTTACTGGCATCTTCTCGACCTTTTTGGCGGGAATGTCCCCTTTGTTACTGAAGCGGATCCGATTGCAGCCTACATGCCCGAACCAACAAACTCTGAAGACCTCTTTGCCTACATAGAGAGTGAGCTACTTGCCATTGAAGGCCAGCTGCCCTCTCCGCAAGGAAACGACTATGGCAGAGCCGATCAGGCCGTTGCCTGGACGCTGCTTGCAAAACTCTATCTCAATGCAGAAACGTACATAGGTCAGGAGAGATACGCAGATGCTCTCAGCTACTCGCAGCGCGTAATCGATGAAGGCGGTTTTACCCTTGCTGACAATTACCAGCACCTGTTCATGACCGACAACGACCAGACCGGCGAAATTATATTTCCCGTTCGTTTTGACGGCGACAATATGAGAACATTCGGTGGCACTACATTCATAATCTGTGCAAGCCTCGGCGGCAGTATGGTTCCTGATGATTTTGGAACAGGATGTGCCTGGGCAGGTCATCGAACCACCCCGGAATTCGTCTCACTATTCGAGGAGGATCAAGACGGATGGGCTGATGGCAGGGCTCTTTTTCACACAGACGGACAATCTCTTGAAATAGAGACTATTAGCCAGTTCACACAAGGTTATGCTATAGGTAAATTTTCGAACCGGTCTTCAACCGGAGAGAGAGGAAAAAACAGTGAGTTTATGGACACCGACTTTCCAATGTTCAGGCTTGCTGACGTTTATCTGATGTTTGCAGAAGCTGCCATTAGAACCAACAGTGAAACAGCCCGGGCTTTAGACCTGGTTAACGAAATCCGGGACAGAGCATATGATGGCAACTCCGGTGAAATCACCGCCGGTGAATTGACCCTGGACTTCATCATTGAAGAGCGTGGACGAGAACTCTATTGGGAGGGCCACAGAAGAACCGATCTTGTTCGGTTTGGCCTCTTTACCGGAGGTGATTACACATGGTCATGGAAAGGCAACGAACAGGAAGGAAGCAGCACCAGCGAACACTTGAACATCTTTCCTATACCATCTGCCGATATAAATGAAAACCTGAACCTGACTCAAAATCCGGGTTATTAAAAGGAGGCTATTTCTATGAAACTACTTAAATCAATAACGCTTTTACTTGCCGGAACGCTACTTTTCACCGCTTGTGAAGATACCAAAGGCCCGGTTTTAAATCCCGATGCAGAAGCACCGGTAATTACGGCACCTTCATCAGGTGAAAGTTTTATACTTGAACAGGATCATGCTGAAGAGAGCCTCTTCACCCTGGAGTGGACGGCTCCGGATTTTGGATATCCCGCAGCAGTAAGCTACAGGGTTGAAATGGATCCCGATGCCGCAAACTTCGACAATCGGGTGAACATGGGCAGTGTAAATACTACCTCTTTTGCTATGATGGTTGGAGAGCTGAACAACAGGCTCTTGTCTGCCGGGCTTCCTGCTGAAGCTGAATCTACGGTATCGTTCAGGGTGAGAGCCTCTTTAGGAGGGGGAACCGACCCGCTCTACTCCGATCCAATACAGGTAGATGTCACACCCTATGACGATGATGTAGCCCCTGAATATCCCGAACAACTTTTCATGATCGGCGCAAGCGTTGGAGACTGGGACTGGGGTAATACCAATCTGGAAATGGTGCCGGTTGCGACTAAACCATATCTTTTCTGGAAAATAGTCTGGATTGAGGCCGGTGTTGATGATGCAGGTTATAAATTTGCACCCGAAAGAGGTTGGGGCAACGACTTCGGCTGGGACGAGGAGCCACCCGTCGATGAAATCTACGGTATTGGCGGTGATAACATGCCTGAACCCGCTGAATCGGGATACTATATGGTTGTGGTTAACCTTGAAACCGAAGAGATCGCTGTT
>SKRK01000171.1 GCA_007118525.1 Balneolaceae bacterium | reverse complement strand
TATCGAGCTTTTTGTATTTGCTTCGATATGATTCGCAGAACGAACGGATTGAGTTCAGAGAACTCATATCCACTTCTTCGAGGTGGATACGGTCATTTTCGCTATCGGTGGCAATCTGATCCCGGACTTTACGGCTTTTCTCAAGATTGCGGCAGGCCATGATTACAGTGTGGCCCTCCTCAGCAAAGTGGACGGCAGCGGCTTTTCCGATTCCCGAATTGGCTCCGGTAATGATGACGTTTTGTTGTTTCATGGCCGCACTTTATAAAGTTTGCCTGAATCGATAAATTGCATAATCGTTATTATTGCCTTAGTGACTGCAATGTGACCAAAACCGTTTAATTGATTCCTTTTTGAAACGATCATTACTGTAGCTGTATTTATAAAGTTAAACCTATAATTAACTAAAAAATAACCTATGCAAGAAATTATCATCACCGGAGCTTCAAGAGGATTTGGCCGTCATGTCGCACTGAAACTGGCCAAGCCGGGAAAACGGCTTCACCTGATATCACGCAGTGAAGCTACTGAAACTGCCGCTGAAGCACGCAAGCTTGGAGCTGAAGTCAAGATTTGGAGTATCGACCTGAGCCAAACCGCTGAGCTTGAAAAGACGTTTCTACCGGTACTGAATTCAATACGAGCAGAAGACACCGATTTTATCGGGCTGATCAACAATGCGGGAACGATCAAACCCGTCGGGCCACTCGGTAAATATGATACACAAGAGTACAGGGGCCATCTCGAACTGAATTATGTTTCGCCGGCTGTACTTACACATCTGTTTGTTAAACGTTATCAGGCTGAACCGATAACCAAGCGTGTTCTCTTCGTAGGATCAGGTGCATCTCAAAGGCCCATCCACGGCTGGAGCCACTACTGCAGCAGCAAGGCCGGCGTGGACATGCTGGCAAAAACTATCGCCCTGGAACAGGACAGTATGGATCACAAAGTGGAAACGGCAGTCTTTAATCCGGGACGCATTGAAACCGATATGCAGGAACTGATACGGGAACTGGATAAAGAGGACTTTCCGCTTGTGGATGATTTTATCGCATCCGCCAAAGACGGACGCAATCTGCCGCCCGGAACGGTAGCTGAGAAACTGGCTCAGATTTTTACAGGAGATAATTATCCGCACGGAGAAATTACCGGGAGGTAAAAATACTCCTCTCAGGATGGGATTTTAAACGCTGTGGAATGTATTAAAACATTTCGCATTGCAAACTCATCCCGATGATCGTAGTGGTGGCCAAAGGAAATCCGAATCAGAGATCCGCCCGGCATGTAGATCCCGATGATTTTCCGATAAATCCGGGATTTCATTTACCCAAAAGGGCACCGAACGGCCTTAGGTCTTTGCTGTGATTGGAGATGATTTTTATCGTTGCAAGAATAGGTACAAACAAAATCATACCGGCTATTCCCCAAATAATTCCGCCCAATAGTACTGCGATAATTACGGCCAGCGCGTTGAGCTTTACCTCTTTCCCAATGAAATAGGGTTCAAAAAAGTAGCTCTCTACCAGCTGGATGACAATAATAGTGATTGAAAAAATCACTATATAAGAAATATCCTCAAAGAAAATTATTGCAAAGCTTATAGGCACCAACCCGCTCACAAGGGGACCGAAATAGGGAATAATAGTGATTAATGCTCCGAAAATTGTAATGAGCAATGCAAACGGCAGCCCAAAGATCAGAAATGTGATATAATACATCACGGCTAAAGAAAGCATTACCTGCGCTCTTCCCCATAAATATTGATAGACCACCTTGGTGATTTCGTTTACTACATTCCGGGCATTTTCTTTCTCTTTTTTAGTTGAATACAGCTTGACAATAAATCGCATGAATTTCTTACGGTAAAGAAGAAATATGAAAACGTAAACAAAAACCAGCAAGAATTTTAACGTAAACTCCAGGACACCGCCTATAAATCCTGCTATTCGGGTTTCAATATCACCCCACAAGGCACGGATTCTTTCTTCGATTCTTTCTTGTTGTTCTTCAATGGTGAGCCCTGTTGCGGCGGCAATTTGCTCTTCTAAATTTTCTATTACCTCCTCTATATTCCCTCTCATTCCGGGAAGCTGATCCGCAAGTTGACTAATTTGGAATATAAACAGGTAAGAGAGTACACCTAAAAATAGAAACAGTACAAAAGTGCTGGTAAGCGATGAAAGAATACTGTTGAATTTATATTTTTCCAAAAAGCGGGTAAAGGGAAGGATGAGCATCGTTAAAAATATCCCGAAAGTAATGGGGATAAGAAAGCCAGCCAAATGGTAAAACAGCAGGTAAATAGCTATAAGGAAAAAAAGAAGCCTGTTGGTTTTATTTAGAAAATCCATGTTCAGGTTAGGCTACAGTGGCAATGACAGTGTATATATATTAAGGTATTAAAGATGTTGATTGAAAAGTAATTTAGATTGTCTTCGCATTAAAAAGAATCAAATACAGCATAGTAACATGCTTTTTTTGACTTGGTTCAGACTTCTTCCACTACCGTGTTCTGTGATCAACACAGGCTCTTTATGATCAAAAAGCTTCACCAAACGTCAGGTACAAACCGCTAGTATTTTTCCCAACCGCGAAATCAAGCCGGATATTC
>SKRK01000114.1 GCA_007118525.1 Balneolaceae bacterium | reverse complement strand
TCGCCCATTCTGTCGATATGTTCCGGCAGTGAGTGGGCATATTCACGGGTAAACAGATCCCCCGGCTTGATATACCCGTCATATTCAGACATCACTCCTGATACTTTTATGGATACGTTCTCTTCCTCCAATCTGTCAAATAACTCTTCATACGGTTTTTGCCAGATCGGAAAACGGCACTTGTAATCCATTTCTGAAAACTGTTCTTCTCTCCATTTTCGGATATCCTCAAGATGGAGATCTCCAAAAATGAGATGCCGTATGCAGAAAGGCAGCTGCTCGAAACTCTTGCTGAGTGTTTTAAGGTACTGTTCGTTAGTGGATGGGTAGGAGAGCGGAACCGAATAGAGAATTAAGCCCAGCTTCATCGCCTGATTCTGAATTCGCCGGATCGGGATATTTTGATGGGGCACATGCTCACTCTCATCATCGTACGTAGTAAGCAGTATGGGGTCCTCTTCCGATTTATCCTGGTAAAATCGAAGAGCCAGAAAAGAGTCCTTCCCCCCGCTCCAGAAAAGAAGATCGCGTTTGGGTTTTTGATTTGGTGCGTGCATCGGTAATTTGTGAGGAATGAATGGGATTTTACCCCTGTTTGATCTACTGATAAATCTAAACTAACAAAAAGAATGTACCGATGAGTAAAAAACAGTATTGGCTGATGAAATCCGAACCCGACGCCTACAGCATTGACGACCTTAAACGAGACGGGCAGATCCACTGGAGCGGGGTTCGCAATTACGAAGCACGGAACATTATGAGGGATAAGATGAATGTGGGTGATCGCGCATTTTTTTATCACTCCAATGTAAAGCCACCTTCCATAGTCGGAGAAATGGAAGTTTGTACAGAGCCTTATCCCGATCCGCTGCAGTTCGATCCCGACAGTAAGTATTTTGATGAAAAGAGCAGCGAAAGCGAGCCCCGCTGGCACTTGATTGATGTAAAATTCATCCGCAAATTCGATAACCCCGTCAGCCGAGACTCCCTAAAAGAAGATGAAGAATTACTCGAGATGCATCTCTTCAAACGCAACCGCCTCTCTATCACCGAAGTAACCGATGAGGAGTACAAGAAAATACTAAAAATGGCGGGAGTGTAGCCTCCACTTGAGGGGAGTACCACGCGTGCGGCGTGGGGAGGGGTGTCTGCGAAATAAGTAATGTCCAAGACGCAATGGCGAAAGCAATGGCGCAAGCGTCCCGCTTGTGCCACCCGCTTGTGCCATTGCCTACTTTATCCACCCACCCGCCTCAAACTACCCTAAAGGATTTCTCTGCATCAGGCATACGATCTCTTTAAACAGCTTGTAACCAACCATGGCTGTCATATAATGCAGGTCGCGTGTGGGATTGTACTCTACGATGTCGGCACCGGCAATCGGAACCGCAATTTGCTGCAGCAGCCGGATGAGATCTCTTGTAGACATCCCGCCGGGTTCGTGATGAGAAACTCCGGGAGCATAAGCAGGATCAAGTACATCCAAATCCAGAGAGATGTAGAGAGGCCCTTTAAGTTGATTGATAAAATCATCACTGAATTGATTCATTTCCACGATCTCTACGCCAAACTTTCCGGCCTGCTCCCGCAGATGATCTGTGAGGGTGCGTACTCCCACCTGCGTAAGGGAGTTGATCTTCCCGGTCTCCATCAGCCGGGCAAAGGGTGATGCGTGTGAGTAAGGGTTGTTATCAAAACTGTCGTAAAGGTCACTGTGAGCGTCAAACTGAAGAATGTTCAGACCTTCATGGACATCAGCATGTGCATCTATCAACGGGTAAGAGATAGAGTGATCGCCTCCGAGACATATTAGCCGGCCGGTATTAGCGAGTATTCCGGATACCTTACTCATGATCTGCTGAAACGCCGGTTCCGGATCTGTTCTTTCAAACGTCATATCCCCCAAATCGTGATAGATTTTGTTCTCTTTAATTTCCAGACCATACTCCGAAAAAAAGTTGGTCGAACCATCTGCAGCCATCTGCCGGATTCGGGGCGGGGCAAGGGCAGGCCCTCTCAGATAAGAGGAGTTTTTATCGTAGGGTATTCCAAGAAGCTGAATCATAGTATTTATTCAAAAATCCGAACCCGGATTATTAGGTTTACTCATTTAAACGCTAATATGCAATTAACTGCATCTTGAGTGCAGGCTGTAATTTCGTCTATAATAATTAATCAGTTAAATTCATTAAAACCCAACTGTAATTTATCCACAGTCCCATGAAAAAAGTAACAGGCATTGGCGGCATCTTTTTCAAATGCGAAGATCCTGATAAAATGAAACAGTGGTATCAAAAACATCTTGGATTTCAAACGGACCCCTGGGGCACCAACTTTGAATGGAGGCAGGCAGATCAGCCTTCTAAGAAAGGATTCACCCAATGGAGTGTAAACAGCAAAAAAAGCAGTTACGCAGGCTCAGCTGACCAGCCATTTATGATTAACTACCGGGTGGAAAATTTGGAAGCGTTAGTTGCGCAGCTCCGAAAAGAGGGAGTTCAAATAATCGATGAAATTGAAGAACACGACTACGGTAAATTCGTACACATCCTAGATGCGGAAGGAAACAGGGTTGAACTTTGGGAGCCGAATGATATGGAGTATGACAAGATTGTAGAGGGG
>SKRK01000074.1 GCA_007118525.1 Balneolaceae bacterium | reverse complement strand
TACCGCCAGTTGCTATACTTTTCCACGAAATCGTCTTATCTTATAAGATTGTTACCTTTTTTAAAACATTATTCGAATTCTTTGATGACTTATCTGGCATTTGTCAGGAAAGAGAGAAGGCTTTTGTCCTTTGCCGTTTCCTTTACTTTTTTTTCAAGCTTCGGGCAGACTTTTCTGCTCTCCCTGTTTGTACCCTATTTTCTTGTCGCATTTGAACTGAGCAATGCTTCGTTTGGTACGCTCTACTCATTGGCCACTATGACCGGCGCTGTAGCACTGCCGTGGCTGGGCCAATGGATCGATCGAATTCCGCTTCGCCAATACAGCATCTATGTAGCTGTTGGATTGCTTTTTGCCAGCGTTTTGATGGCTGTTTCATGGCATATATCAGTTCTTTTTTTAAGCCTTATTATGCTCCGGCTGTCGGGACAGGGCCTTAGCAGCCACACTGCACAGACAACCATGGCCAGGCAATATGAAGGTGAGCGTGGTAAGGCACTGAGTATTTCTGCTCTCGGTTTTCCAATTGGGGAAGCCCTTTTGCCCTCATTAATAGCCATGATGCTGGTCTATATGCACTGGCAAACCACATGGGCTCTTATTGCTGCAGTAATTGCATTTGTTTTTATTCCGGTATTATGGTTTCTGGTCAGGAATGAGAAGCAGGTTGTAAACGATAGCAAAAGCGATGATGCACCTTCTGCGTCAGATAATTACAAAACCATTTTCAAGGACTACAGAACGGCTTATATCATCCCCGCCATCCTAATGCCGCCTTTCTGGGTTACGGGGCTATTTCTCTACCAGGTATCGGCCGCCGGCGACCTTGGGTGGACTGCGACGCTTATTGCCTCTGCATTCATTGCATTTGCAGCAGCACGAGTTGTATCGGGACTTATATCAGGCCCGTTAATTGATCGTTTTTCAGCCCAGGCGCTATTTCCATTTCTTCTGGTTCCTATGACGGCCGGCTTTCTGTTTGCGATATTTTTTAACGGCGCATTTTCAGCATTTATCTATATGGCACTGGTTGGAGTTACCCTTGGATTAAGCGGCACGCTGAAATCTGCACTCTGGGCAGAACTCTACGGAACGGATATGATTGGAACCGTACAGAGCCTGTTTGCTTCAATCATGGTGTTAAGCACGGCTTTAAGTCCGTTTATCGTAGGCTGGATGCTCGATAATGCCTTTGATCTCAATTCAGTACTGATGCTGGCGGTGGTGAGCTCTGTTTTGGCCGGTTTGGTCTCTATTCGAATTTTCCCGGCCTTTCAGAGGAGTTGATTGTAAAACTTTTATCGGGCAGCCGGGCAGGCTAAACTGCATTTACGATCTGATTTGACTCTCAGTTATTGAAATCAGTTTCATGGCACGTTTTAATTCTAAATAACGTTTCTCTGTGTAACCAACTATAAACCGCTATCAATATGAACTTATCTGTAATTTTAATCTCACTCACATTTGCCATGACCGATACCAATTATAACAATGCTTCAAATACAGACACCGCGGTTTTCGGCGCTGGTTGTTTTTGGTGTGTTGAAGCAATTTATCAAAGGGTGAATGGTGTAATTGCTGTGGAGTCGGGTTATGCCGGCGGCCATGTGGAGAATCCTACCTATAACCAGGTTATCTCAGGAAGAACAGGCCATGCAGAAGTGGCCAAAGTTACTTTTGATCCCGAAATAATCTCCTTTGAAGAGCTTCTTGAAGTGTTCTGGCACACCCACGATCCGACAACACTGAACCGGCAGGGTGCTGATGTTGGAACGCAGTACAGATCAGCCATCTTTTTTAACTCACTTGAACAGAAGCAGATTGCCGAAAAATCCATGAAAAAGACGGATAGATCAGGGCTCTGGGATAACCCTATTGTCACTGAAATTTCCCCTCTCGTTAACTACAGTACAGCAGAGGACTATCACCAAAACTACTTCAATAACAACCCAAATGCCGGGTATTGTTCAGTGGTAATAGCGCCTAAACTTGCAAAGTTCAAAAAAGATTTTCCACATTTACTGCAAGACTCGTTATAATGAGATAACCAATCACAAAAAACTTAAGACAACATATGAAAGCACTGATTTTAGGAGTCTCTGTTCTGCTTACCGGTTTGCTGTTCACCAACACTGCAATCGCCCAGGAGCGAACTACCGACCGGGTGTGGGTTAGCCCAAATGCAGCCGTTACACAAACCATTGGCCTCACCGAAATTCACGTTACGTACGGACGTCCGGGTGTTCGGGAGCGGGCAATCTTTGGCGGGCTAGTACCATTCGAACAAGTCTGGAGAACCGGTGCAAATGAAGCTACGGCTATTGTATTCGGAGATGATGTACGCGTTGAGGGCGAACATGTGCCTGCAGGAACCTACTCACTTTATACCATTCCGGGCGAAGATGAGTGGACAGTAATCATCAATGAAAAACTCTCCTGGGGTACTCAGTACGATGAAGCTGAAGATCTGTTAAGGGTTTCTGTACAACCTGAGGAGTCGTTCTTTATGGAGCAAATGATGATCTATTTTGAGAATGTAACTACGGAGCAGGGAGATCTCTACATCCATTGGGACAACATACGGGTTCCTGTAAGAATTGAACCGGTTGCGGAGCTTCCTGAGCGGTAAGG
>SKRK01000201.1 GCA_007118525.1 Balneolaceae bacterium | reverse complement strand
GGTGATGGCGCGCCGGGATTTCTAAATAATCTTCAACTGAGTGTTATGCAAACAACATGGGATTCTTATCCTTTCGGGATTTTGAAACAGGTTCTTCAATTTCAGCCTTGAACCTGACATTGAATGTTTCCAGGATTCTTTGGGCCTTATCCAAAGTAATTCCGTGATATTCGTTGTTTTCATCACGAGATACCTGTGCTTCTGATACACCCAGCTCGCCTGCGAATTCTTTTTGTGACAGCCCCAAAGCAATTCGCACGCCAATCAGCCAGCGCCCGATGTTGTTAAACTCATGCAGTGTCCCAAGACTACCGCGCTTCATTCCTTCGTAAGCCTCTACTTCCTCTTTAAGCTGATTATGAAATGATACGAGCGGCTGCATCAGGCGTTCCAGTTCCTCACCGGTGTGGCCTAATTCTTCAAAATGAGCTCGTTGACGAGCCATAACTTTTCGCTCTTCTTCAAGTCTTTCTAAAGATTTTTGGTACTCTTTTTCTGATCTAATCATAACAGAAAACTCTCACTTTAAAATTTTAATAATTCCTTTTTCCCTGTTCGTTTTCCGGCACTTTCTAAAAGCTGCCGGAAACAGTTCAGGATTTCCATGCCTGTCTGTGATTCCACTATTCTGACCATAGTGTGGATAAAATTCAACCCTGTATTTATGCCACATTGGAAGTTGTTTCTTAACGTAACCACGATAGCTTCTGCGGGATGCTGAGTCCCATGTCCAGATTTTATACGGGTCTCTCTTGTTGAGTTCCCTCTCGATATAGCCGCTTGCAAATTCCGCAAGGTCACATTCAAAATATCCATCGATATCATTGGGATGTGGCTTTGCTTCTGCAAAATGAGCCATCCAGCTAAATTTCAGTGATACCGATATCCCACAACTGATTGACAAGAATTTCAGCCTGATTTACAAGATATGCCCTCCATTCGCTGTCCCAGTCAGGAATCGACGGCTTTTTCGAGCCATTTACAAAAACAGAGTTACGAAGCTTATCAAACGTGTACACATAGTCACACTTGGGTAACAATCCATGTTTGTTAAACGTCACACGATCCTTTGCCATATGCAAAACTTAACATATTTGTTAATTATTTACATAATTAACATAATTGTTAATTTAAACCGTTCCAATTCATGTTTTGCGCTCCTATTGTCAGCTTCCCTCATAACTCTTCAATATCAACGGCCCGGCTTTGTGTGTTTCGTTCTGCTTGGCCTGCACCGGTCATGTTTTAAACAGATTTAAGTAATCTTTGAATATGTAGAGCCGGTTTCTTTCCGCTCCTGTGACTTCACGTAATACTCCATGCTCTTCAAGTGAACTGATCAGTTTATATGCGGTTGGCATGGATACGCCGGCCACTTCACTTGCACGTTCAGCAGATATCAGAGGTCTTTTGTATAGGTGATTGACCACTTTTTGTGCATTTGCTGCTCTCGCTCCCATCGCTCGCAGAACATCGTCTATCTCTTTCTGAAGCTTTAAAATGCCATCAAAGGTCTGAATACTGCTTTTCGCTGTTTCAATGACTCCCCTTAAAAAGAACTGTATCCACCCCGAAAGATCATCCTTTAGCCTAACCCTCATCAAATGATCATAGTAGTCTGTCCTGTTCTTCTCAAAATAATCAGAGAGATAGAGTATCGGCTGCTTCAACATTCCACTGCTTACAAGAAATAATGTGATCATCAACCTGCCAACCCGCCCGTTTCCATCCAGGAAAGGGTGAATCGTTTCAAACTGATAGTGCATGATGGCGATTTTAATCAGGTTGGGCAGATGCAGATCTTCATCGTGCATAAAGTTCTCCAGATCCCCCATCAATTTCGGAATGTTTTCGTGTATAGGGGGGACAAATGTGGCCTCAGAAATGTTTGCTCCGCCAACCCAGTTCTGGCTTTTACGAAACTCACCGGGCTGTTTTGTTTCCCCGCGTACTCCCTGCATCAGTACACTGTGGGTGTTTCGGATAAGCCTTGATGAGAATGGCAGTTTCTCTAATTCATTAATGGCGCTGCTCATGGCGGCAATATAGTTTTGAACCTCCTCCCAGTCATCACGCTTTCCCGCAGGCACGTTCTCCTTGTCCATCAGTGCCTCTTCGATGTGCGTTTGCGTTCCCTCGATCTTTGAGCTTTGGGTAGCCTCCTTGGCTACGTGCATGCTGATAAACAGATCGATATTGGGAATATACTCAGAATACATGTCCAGTCGGCCAAGCTGCCGGTCCGCTTTACTTAAAAGCTCGATAACCTTTAGATCGTCCAGCTGCCATTCTCTGTGAAGTAATGAAGGCTCAAAACTCTCATAGTGGTCCTGATTGATATATTTTCCGGCTTTAAAGTTTTTCATAGAAAGTTAAATAGCGGCATTCTTATTTAAAGAAAACGGGAAAAACTTAAATAAGAAACTTTACTATTTAAGGCAAACGCTATTTTCTTAAATAAGGAGCGTAAAATTTAAGATATTGCTTCCTGGCCCTGATCATTTGAAACAGCAATGATCGCTGCAGCAACTTGCCTATCTAATGGTTCTTCTGTAGGAAGATTTTCCCATAACTGTTCCAGATCTTCTTTGGTAACCGGATGATCCTTTAACCACTTTTTTAAGTCTCTGAGACTAT
>SKRK01000065.1 GCA_007118525.1 Balneolaceae bacterium | reverse complement strand
GGTTTTTTTGATGTGGTAACGATTCGGAAGATTTCCCTTATACGGGTTTTTATCTATCTGCTCAGTTTTAGAAAGGGGCCGGCTACCTGGATGAGTGCCTTAAACACCAGAAAATCGCAAGTGATTGTTTTTGAATGCGATAAACCCATTACCGTACATGCTGACGGTGAAAATTTAGGCACAGCTATTACGCATTTGAAGATAAAAATTGAAAAAGCAGCTTTAGATGTAATTTCAAGCTACTGAATCTCGTAGTACTCTTCGTATACGTATTCCCATAGATCAGCAAGATCAGAGCCTTTATTGTGAGGATTTTTAGAGGATGAAGATTTCATTGCATCAATACAGGCACGCTCGCGCGCGTGGTGGATAGCCCGTAACTGGTGCTTTGTGGGGTTCTCAATCATCTCCTCAAATTTTTCTTCGACAGCCATAAGTTTGATTTGTTTTAAATAGTTTAAAATGTAACAATATTTGAATAAGTCAAATAATTTTAAATAGCCTTAGTTTTTGTTTGCACCACTAATAATAACTCATAAATTGGCTTTTTAGTTCCTTTATCCTATTGAAATGCAACTAATTAACAACTTATTATTGAAGATATGCGTAAAGCCCTGCACCCGGATGGTCCCGAATTTTCAACATTTGCAATAGGTCTCTGGAGACTGCATGAGTGGGATATGAGTGTTGATCATCGTATTGAGTTTATTGAGCAGTGTATCGAATTGGGGTGTACTACCTTCGATCATGCCGACATCTACGGTGACTACGGTAATGAAGCCCTTTTTGGTGAAGCTCTCAAGAAAAGGCCCGATCTTCGCGAAAAGATGGAATTGACAACCAAATGCGGAATCTGTCTTACTACCGGCAACCGCCCCGGCCACTCCATCCAGCACTACAACACAACAGGGAGTTATATCCGTAATTCCGTCGAGAGATCACTTCAACAGCTCAACACCGATTACCTCGATCTATTGCTCATACACAGGCCCGACCCTCTGATGGATGCCTCTGAAATGGCGGACACCTTTTTACAGCTGATTGATGAGGGAAAAATCAACCATGTGGGTGTATCCAATTTTACTCCCTCCCAGTACGATCTTCTGCAGAGCCGGCTCGATCTGCCGCTCGTTACCAACCAGGTGGAATGCTCCTTGCTTCATACAGATCCCCTTTTTGATGGGACCTTTGATCAGGCTCAAATGCTGAAATTCTCACCGATGATCTGGTCACCCTTTGCCGGTGGCAGGTTTTTCCATGATGAGAGCGCCAGGGCCCAACGGGTTCGCCACCTCAGCCACGAACTTTCCGTAAAATATAGTGCTTCATTAGAGCAGGTCTGCCTGGCCTGGCTGCTGATGCATCCCTGCAACCCCCTGCCTGTTCTGGGAACCGGAAAAATTGACCGTATTGAACGCGCCTCAAAAGCTCCGTCAATAGAACTTGAGAGGCAAGACTGGTACCGGCTGCTTGAAGCCTCGCGGGGCCATGGCGTTGCCTGATTTACTGATTAACCTTTTTGACAAAGCTGCCTTTTTCCTTACATTTTCACATAATTTCGGCACCCCATCCTGTATGAAAACAGGCACTCTTTTGAACAGGGATTATATACTAACTTAAGATTTAACCTCCTTTTTATGGATTTATTTGATAAACTCGAAGGACGCCCCGGACCTTTAGGCGAATTTACTGCAAACGGTTATGGCTACTACACCTTTCCCAAGCTTGAAGGGCCGATCGGTCCCGAGATGACATTTAATGGCAAAGATATGATCGTTTGGAGTATTAACGACTATCTGAGTATTGGAAATCATCCGGAAATCAGAAAGGTTGATGCAGAAGCCGCTGAAAAGTATGGGTTCAGCAATCCAATGGGTGCACGTCTGATGACCGGCAATTCAGACGAACATGAAGCCCTGGAGCGGGAACTGGCTGATTTCATGCACAAGCCGCAATCTCTTTTGCTCAACTATGGCTATCAGGGGATAATGAGCGTAATCCACGCCCTTGTAGACAGAAACGACTTTTTGATCTACGATGAGCTTAGCCACGCCTGTATTGTTGATGGAAAGCAGCTTGCAATGGCAGAGAAATCCGTTTTTAAGCACAACGATATTGAAAGCCTCGAAAAGCAATTAAAACGGGCAGCCAGCAGAATGAAACCCAATTCATCCATCCTGGTGGTTACGGAAGGCGTTTTCGGCATGACAGGTGATCTGGGCAAACTGAAGGAGATTATTGCCCTGAAAGAGAAGTATCCATTCCGGCTCCTTGTAGATGATGCACACGGTTTTGGCACGCTGGGCCACGATGGCTCAGGTGCAGGTACCCAGCTGGGATGTCACGACGGGATTGATATCTATTTTGGTACATTTGCAAAAGCTGTAGCATTAATTGGTGCTTTTGTGGCTACCGAACCTCGTGTAATTGAATTCCTGAAGGCAAATACCCGAAGTCAGATATTCGCCAAATCTCTTCCCATGCCCCTGGTGGTATCAGCCAGGGCAAGACTTAAATTAATCCGTGAAAACCCACAGTGGCGGGAAAAACTCTGGAACAACACGCACAAACTCCGTAAAGGCTTAATTGATTTGGGATACAATGTGCTTCCATCCGAGAGCCCTGTTACCCCGGTATTAACAGC
>SKRK01000344.1 GCA_007118525.1 Balneolaceae bacterium | reverse complement strand
GTGGAGCTCATCTTTTGAACGCGAAAGCGAAATCTCCTTGTTATCGGCAGGGGCCTTTAAAAGCGTTGTTTTGATTAGTCCCTATTGCAAGGAGATGTCTCGACTCCATGCGGAAAGGCACCGCATTTCGCTCGACAAGACAAGAATGCCTTTATTGAGGTAGCGGCGTATATGCATCCCAACCATGCAGAATTCAGTCTCACGCCGGCACGAAATGAATGCGTTTTCACTGTCTCTTCTTTTTCTCTATCAAAATGTGTCCACACGATAGCCTTCTAAGGGGCACACATCTGATCAGGTCTGTCGCTTCTTCTTCTCGGCTGCAGGGAAGAGGATGTTGTTTAGGATGAGCCGGTAACCGGGGCTGTTTGTGTGCAGGCTCAGATCGGTCGGGGGATCACCAACCCGATGGGTATAATCTTCAGGGTCATGTCCGCCGTAAAAGGTAAATGTACCCTCGCCGTAATTGCCGTGCAGGTATTTCACCTGGTCACGTCCGGGCGACTTTCCCAGGACAACCACGCTGTTCTTGATCGTATTTCGCTTGAAGGCGGTAGCCTGCCCGTAAAAGCCGCGTATGCTGCTTACGTGATTTTGGGTAAGCATCGTGGGAACGGGATCCCATTTTGCGGAAAAATCGAACAGGGTAAAATAGTCGAGGCTTTCGCTGATTCGATTCAGATCAACCTCGATATCGATTGTGGCATGCTCGTAGATATAGGGATCGGTGATCAGTTCAAAGTTTTCAAACGCAAAGGTGTTATCGAAGTTTAGCCTTCTGTTAAGATCTGAATCGAGGGGAGTCCCATCTATCTCGGGGGGTACAATATTCAATCCGTCAGCGGCAAGGGCGATATCAAACGTATCGGTAGCTGAGCACATGGCAAACATAAATCCGCCATTTCCCACGAAATCACGCACTTCATGAACCACGTCGAGCTTCAGTTCCCTCACGCTGCCATATCCGAGTTCGCGTGCCGTCGTTTCCAGTTGTTGAACCCGGTTAATATACCAAGGTGCGTTTCTGTAAATAGACCAAAACTTGCCAAACTGGCCGGTAAAATCTTCATGATGCAGGTGTAGCCAGTCGTAATTCTCAAGTTCGCCCGAAAGTACTTCTACATCATATATGCGGTCGTAGGGTATTTCGGCGTAATCAAGCGCAAGGAGCACAGCATCATCCCAGGGAAGAGTATTTGGCGGGGTGTATACGGCAATTGAGGGAGCCGCTTCCAGATTTATGGACGCCATATTAACATTGGGCTGTTCTACCTCCTGTATAATCCGCACCGCCTCAGATTCTGATAGTGCTTCAAATCGAACATTACGCACCCGCAGTTTTCTCATTATATCATTGTTGGCGGTGGTCATAAAACTTCCGCCCCTGTAGTTGAGCAGCCACTGTCCGGTTTCCCCATCAACCAAGTGGTTAAAGATTACGCCATAGGCTTTCAGGTGATTGGTTTGAGATCCATCCATCGGAATCAACACGCGATCTTGTGCCTGCAGGGTGGTGAACCCGGCTAAAAAGGGTACAAGTAAGATCAGGATAAATTTTTTCATAACTCTACAGAGGGGTTAAATCAAAGGTTTGAATTTTTTCACGTGAATAGGGCGCGTAAAAGCCATCCGGAAACTGAAGTATAATCTCTTCAAAGAGATCGCTTATATATTGCCGGTTAAAATCAGAAACGGACTGCAACTCACTGTCGGTTGTTTCGGCATCTATTTTCCGGAAAAATTTCTCTTCACTTGTAAGCTGCCGGCCGGATGTATCATCTGTTTTGAAAAAGGAGAACATATAGGGAGGTGTCTCCATCATCGACAACCCGCCGGAATTATAGATCTCTTCGGCCAGTACAGCACGATCCCACATCATTCGCTCCAAAAGCGGTGAGTGCGGTTTGGCTGAAATCTGGCGCTCTAAAAGCAGATAGTTTAACCGGTTATAATCAGCCGGGAGCAGGGTTGCAAGCTCAACGGTGATCTCATCCGCAAAAGGATTGTTTGCATTGGCCAGAATCGGTTCAAACAGAGGCAGTGCATCTGCGTAATTACCAGTGTGAATGGAGTAGAGACCTTCGCCAATGGCTTTTAGCACAGATCCGGTTGTATCGGCCCGCTGTCCGTTTTTGATCCACATTCTTAATTTTATGGCGTCGTTTGCATAGTAGGAGGTGTGCCTTCTTTCGAGAGATCGCAGCTGAATTTCGGCGAACTCATAATCTCCTGCAAAAAAATCGGTCAGGCTCAGGTAGTACCGGGATCTCTCCGACAAATTGGAGTTGTCGGTTGCCCGGTCGGCTCTGGTGAGCTGCTGCCTCGCATTAATATAGCTCCTGTTAAAAAGTGAAATACGCCCCTCAGCGTAGTAGATATAGGCCTGATCACCCGATGAGGCTTTCAATTCGTCGAGCCATCTCATGGCTTTATCCACGTCTTTAAACTGGTCAAGTGAGAGGTCGATCAGTAATGAATAGACTCGGTTGCTGTTTTGATAGCCCGGAGCTTCTTCCAGCAGTTTGGCGCCATAGTTATAAGCCTTCTCGTTTAGCTGCCTGTGGCGCCGGTCGGTTTCAAGATTATGCTGTTGCAGATATTGCGACCACATCTGATATGTTTTGGCCAGCTCCTCCATTGCCCTTATTCTGTTGGAGCCTGTATCATTCTCTACATAGTAGCGAAAAGCTTCGGCTGCATATTCGTACTGCGTGGCTGATTGAAGCTGACTTCCCAGGGAGAAGAGTGAGTAGATGGTGTATTGGGTCTGGTTCTCGTAGTGCCGGGCAAAATTGAGTGCTCTTTGGTACTCCTCGGTTTCAAGCAGCAGCCATCCCAGCAGCTGGTAAAGCTGGGAGTATGCGGCATGGGAATGATCCAGTTCAAACAGCAGGTCTTCCAGTTCAAATGCGGCAATTTCAAAGAGCTGGTCGTCTCTCATGCGAAGCAGCCGCTGCTGTACGATGCCCATCTGCTCGGGAGAATTAATTACCAGCCGGTAGTACTCATTTACAGACTCTTCAAATAATCCTGCCAACATATAGGTGTTTGCCAGCTCTGTAAGGAAAATAGTTGGGTTGTTAAGGCGTTCACGCGCGGTTTTATACACTTCAACGGCCTTTTGATACTCTCTGCGATTGTTCATTGAAGAGCCAACAGAGTAGT
Source organism: Balneolaceae bacterium (assembly GCA_007118525.1). Classification (GTDB taxonomy): domain Bacteria; phylum Bacteroidota; class Rhodothermia; order Balneolales; family Balneolaceae; genus Rhodohalobacter. Next base: position 7,058 of record SKRK01000344.1, on the reverse strand, counting down.
AAGCCTGGATATTCTCGCTGTTTCTCTCCAGGGTCTCATTCCAGATTTCGCCCGCTTTGTCGCGATTTCCGCGCATGTGAAGAATTTCGGCCAATTTAATGGAAGATTGCGTAACCGAACGATTCTTGTCTATCTGCCGGCGAACAACTGATTCGGCCTCATCCAGCTCGTTGAGACTGATCAGGCACTCCACGTAGCGGTCAAAAAAGACATACGCTCCGGGATTATTCTGATGAAGCTCTTTGAGGATGGGTTTGGCCTCTTCGAAGTTCTGTTGCTGCATCAGGCGGTTCGCAATCTGGAAGTCGCCGGTTTGCGAGTAGCCATAATCAGCGACCAGAAAAAAGCCAAAAAGCAAAATGAGAAAGGGAAGACGTTTAAACATGTTTTCCAAAAAATATGGTTTTGTGGATATGAGGAAACTGGTTCCGCAAATTTCTATAGAATGCATTCAGGGGAAATCCAACTACATTGTAGTAATCGCCCTCAATGCGATTCACAAACAGCGCGCCGAAATCATCCTGAATTCCATAAGCGCCTGCCTTATCCATTGGGCTGCCTCCTGCAATATAAAAATTGATTTCGCTCTCCGATAACGATGAAAATGTCACTTTTGTTCTTTCAGAGAAAGAAAAAGAGTGTTCAATACTTGCGTTGCTGTTTGTAAGGCCAACCCATACCCCGCTGTACACATCGTGGGAGTTGCCACTTAGCATGGTCAGCATCGTTCGGGCTTCAGATTCACCGGCCGGTTTACCCAGAATTTGGTTTTGATAGCAAACAATTGTGTCGGCCGCAATCACCAGAGAGCTCTCGTGGCGCTCAGCAACATCTCTTCCCTTTAGCCCGGAAAGCGCCTCTACAAGATTTGAAGGTGACAAGCCGGGGTCTGCAATTTCATCAATTGCAGATGGATCTGTCTCAAAATCGATGTTTAACTGCTTTAAAAGGGTTGCGCGCCGCGGGCTTGCAGAAGCAAGGATGATTTTCATAAATTTTTCGGATATCTGAGCAATCGAAGTTTTTTCTATTTTAAGATATTTAAATAACTTAAAGATTCATTACCCTTAGTGTAAACCAAAATTCAAAAATTAGAGCAATGCGTGTAAAGCGAAGGAAAAAGAACGAGACCAAACCGATGCTTTTTTCCCCCCTCAACTATAAGCTGATGGGCCTTGGGGTATTATTGGTTGTAGTCGGCTTTACAATTATGAGGCTCGAAAATGAGGTTTACGGTTTTTTTTCACTCTACATATCCCCGGTAATGATTCTGCTTGGCTATGTAACGGTAATTTATGCTATTCTGAAACGCGATCATAAACTGGAAGACCCATCCTCCAAAGCTTCGGCATAATCTGTTTGGACCGAATTATTAACTATATATTTGGGCTGATTGTCATCTTTCTCTTTGTTCTCGAGGGGAGAGCGGAAGATCATTTTATGATAGTTTCGGGGCTGGTTCTCTCGATCATAGCGGCCTACGTCGCTTTTATAGGGAACTGGATTACCCTTGATGCAACTAAATCTGTGATTGTTCTGGGTACGGTAACCCTTGGTTTTGGCGGGTGGTGGATGGCCTTTGCGCTCATCTTCTTTTTTGCCAGCAGCAGTCTGCTAACCCGGCGAAACCGGATGGAGGTTGTTGAAAATCCCGAAGAAAATTTTTTGCATCACGATTTAAAAAAGAGAAGAGATGGATACCAGGTATGGGCCAACGGCTTCTGGGTTGCCGTGTTATGCCTGCTCTGGTTCATCACATCAATTGATGCATTTTTCATTGCCGCGTTTGCCGTTATTGCAACAGCAACCGCCGATACATGGGCCACGGAAATCGGGTGCAGAAATCCCGGAAAAACCAGGCTCATCACGAATTTTAAAGAGGTGACGCCCGGAACAGATGGAGGGGTAAGCCTGAAGGGCACGATGGCTGCTATTGTTGGAAGTTTGGCTATCTCTCTCTTTATGCTCCCCTTGCTTATTGAATATCCTGATGCTATGCTGGCAGTCATCTTTATCTCGGGGTTTGCAGGCTCCATTGCTGACTCTTACGTGGGAGCCACTCTGCAAACAGCGGATATTTCACAGGTAAAACCTGAAGATTTTATCAACTCGGTCCACAACTTTAAAAACAATTTTGTTAACTGGATTTCTACCGGAATTGGCGGGCTCATCGCATTCATAATTGCAAAAGTAATATTTATTATATGAAATGGTATAAAAAACTGCACTGGCAAATTATTATTGGTCTAATATTGGGGCTTATTTGGGGGTTGCTGTCAAGTGCTATTGGCCTGCAAGAATTTACCAGCGACTTTATCCGTCCGTTTGGTGATATCTTTGTAACGATGCTTAAGCTGATTGCCATCCCGCTGGTGCTCGCTTCGCTTGTTGTAGGGATATCGAGCCTGAATGATATGACCAAGCTTTCGAGGATGGGTGGAAAGACCATCGGTATCTATATGGTTACTACCACGCTTGCCATTATAATCGGGCTCAGCGTGGTTAACGTGATGCAGCCGGGCAAAACCCTGCCTCTGGAAACCCGGGTAAGCCTGATGGAGAGTTACAGCGATGCGGTGGGCGACCGTGACGAAGCGGCAAGGGAGGTGCTTGACCGAAGCCCGTTGGCCTTTATCGTGGATATTGTGCCGGAGAATTTCTTTGAAGCCGCATCCGATAATGCCAATATGCTTCAAGTGGTGTTTATAGCAATATTGCTTGGAATAGGGATTGTGAAAATTCCAATTCAAAAAGGGGAGCCTTTGATCAATGTGTTCGATGCGCTGAATGAGGTGATTATCAAGATCGTAGACCTCATCATGAAAACGGCCCCCTATGGTGTATTCGCGCTGATGGCAGTGGTAATTATTGATCTTGCCGGTGACGATCTGGGCCAGGCCGTGAATCTGTTGCAGGCGCTGGGCTGGTACACTATCGCCGTGGTTATCGGCCTGTTTTTGCATGTATCCATCGTCTATTTCAGCCTCTTTAAAATCTTCAGTAAGATGAGGCTCAGAGACTTTTTGAAGGCCATTCAGCCGGCTATCCTGCTTGGTTTCAGCACCAGTTCCAGCGTGGCTACTCTTCCGGTTACAATGGAAAGGGTGGAGAAAAACCTGGGTGTTGAGGAGGAGGTATCCAGTTTTGTTCTGCCGGTGGGAGCCACCATAAATATGGATGGAACCAGCCTCTATCAAGCCGTGGCAGCTGTATTTATTGCACAGGCCCTGGGCATGGACCTGACCATTGCGCAGCAGTTAACCATAGTGCTAACGGCTACACTTGCATCGATTGGCGCCGCTGGAGTTCCGGGGGCGGGAATTATTATGCTGGTGATTGTGCTTCAAGCTATACAGGTGCCGGTTGAGGGGATCGCCCTGATACTTGGAGTGGACAGAATTCTGGATATGATTCGAACTGCAGTCAATATTACCGGTGATGCAGCCGTTGCAGTAGCTGTAGCTCATACGGAAGGAAAACTTGGCGCACTCCATTTTGATGAAGAGGATGCTGTGGAATGAAACCATTTTTGAGAACCGGGGTTAAACAAGCATGAGTTTCCCCGAATTCTCGTTGAGGAGTAATCTCCCCGTGAGCTTATTTTTTTGAACCCCGAAAACATTCGGGGAAACTCACGTTATAAAGTAAACGAATTGATTGCTAAAAAATGATGATTTCAATACTGCTGTCTATTATGCTCAGTACCCAAGTTGTTCTTCATACAGGATACAGCGGTAGTGAAGTATCTACAGAAAAAGAGAAGAAAGAGTTGTACCAAAAGCTGCTCGACGAAGGGGTGGAAGCTTTTTACATGACCGACTGGCAAAGGGCCGGCGCTATTTTCGAGAAGATGAAAACGGAGTCGCCAAGTGATCCCCTGCCTCATTTTTTTATGTCGATGATGCCGTTTTGGGAATATTTCTTTATCGAGCAGACAGGTGAGCTGGCCAGTGACTTTCTTCAAAAATCAGAACCGGCAGTAAAGCTGAGTCATGACAAACTTGAGAAATTTCCCAACGACACAACTACGGTATTGATGCTGAGCGGGCTTTATGGATACCGCAGCCTGGTAGCCGCGGGCGAAAACAACTACCGGATTGCTATACAGAGCGGGCTAACCGGGTTCAATTATACCCGGAAACTGCTCTCGTTAGGTACCGATCGTCCCGACGCCAGGATAGGCCGCGGTATGTTCTACTACATGGTTGGAAGCATACCCCGCGAAATGCGCTGGGCTACCAATATGGTTGGCATCAGGGGGGATGTTGAACAGGGATTTGACGAACTGAGAAAAGCCGCCGAAAGCGACAGTTACGTAAGCAACGATGCAAAAATGATGCTTATGTATCTTTATGATAAAGAGGAGATGTTTGAAGAAGCTATTGAATATGCTGAAGTTTTAACGGAAAAGTTTCCTGCGAACGTCATATTTAAGTTTAAAAAAGCTCAAATTCATGAAAAAGCCGGCAACAAGGATCTTGCAAGTTCGTTATATGGCGAAGTTATCAAGTTGAACAACCCTGATCTACCTGAAGTTAAAAGAAAAAGCTTGGAGCGGTTATTGGTGTTGAACTGAAGGATTAAAATTTTACATTAGAATAGGTCAAGATAAGTTCAAATATTACGCGATTTTTCTTAAATCTAACTAAGGATAAATTGTAAGTCCGCCTATGGGGAAAAAGCTACTGTTTAATAGATTTAGCAACTATGTACTTCTGACAGCAATCCTTTTTTGTTGCTCTATTCCTATATCTGTTGCACAAATTGCGATAACAGACTCCCGCCATTTTGAAGTCTCCTTTACAACTGAGACCAGCCGGTTCCAGGAGCAGTCTGCCACAATCTCTGTTCACGATATTCCATCCGTATTTGGAGAGAGCTACTCAGCGATCTCCAATCCATGGGATGAAACAGCTGATTCTGAGCTCCGGTATTTTGTTGAGGAAAGTGATGGAGTTGCGGTTCGTGGTCTGAAACCAGACCGTTCCGGTGAAAACTCATTTGCAGCTGTAAGCTTTTTTAATCAAACCGATGTAAGCTTTGAAGGGGTTACCGTTGCTTTTGATTTTCTTTACAGAGCCCAGTCCGATATGGACTACTCCTATGTTTTGCGTTACCGCGTAAACCGCAATGAGTGGAATGAGGTAGCGGGCAGCGTACTATCCTCATCAAATCTCAGAGAGACCGGCGATCAGTGGAATACTTTTTCCATTCAGTCTCGAATTAACGATATGCATCTTCGCCAAAACGACACCATCCACTTTGAGTGGGTAAGCAGAGATGCCTCCGGAAGCGGGTCGGCCGGCAACCTTGCCATACAGCATATTGAGCTGAACCCGATAGCGAGCACCATTTCACCACCTGTGCGTGGAAGCCTGGTGATTACCGAAATCCTTCCCTCTTCTCAGTTCGACTCCGGTTTGTACGAATATATTGAGATCTATAACCCGACCGCCGAATCCATTTCATTAAAGGGTATGGCTGTGGTTTCACAGGTGGGGGAGATTGTGGTTCAATCAGATTTGGTAATCGAACCCTATCAGTTTCTGGTGCTCAGTAACCGGAATGCAGCCGCCTTGAATGGTGTAGAATCGAATTACATCTATCTTGAAAAAGTTACCGAATCAACCGGCGGTTATATCGAACTGCAGTTCGACGGTGTTGAAGTGGCCAAGGCAACCTATGAAAGTTCATCGCCGGGGGTTGCCCTTGAGCTCGACAGGGTGTCGAACTCGTTTGATGGCTATACCAGCCTTCAGCATCTTGTTCCCTCAACAACAGAACTTACGAGAAACATCACCGGATCGCCGGGGCACGCCGGGGGCACAACAAAACTCTATTCAAAACAATATTCCGAAAAAGGGCTGCATTTGGTTACCTCACCCGGTCTGCTTTCAGGCAGGCTGAACCGTCACTCCTCGCTGGAGTTCACCAACCTGAATGGTATTCTGATGAACGCTGACGTCATCAATCCATTTGAACCCTTTTTAATGGTCAAAGAGAACAGTAACCAACTCCTGTTGTTTGCCGATGAGTCACCTCAGGCCCGCTCGCAGCCCGGCCACGTACAGCTTAACGATCATACATCCATAATAACCGGTCCATCGGAAAAGCCATTCAGGATCAACAGCCTGGTAAATGAGTTCGATGAGCCGGTATCGCCTGTATTTATGATCTGGAACCACGAAAAGAGCGCTTTCCAGATAAAACACGAAGAAGATTTTGAAATCAACAGTTGGACGCCCATTATTGTTAACAGCGAAACAGACTCTCCTGTACAAGTGCTGCCGGATCACAGAGTGTCTGGCGCGCAGGCACTCGAGAGATATCTCAAAATACGCCTCATTGAAGAACAGTCGAACAGGAGGGAAGTAGTGGTTGATGAAGCTCTTTTGGGATTTGTTGATACGCAGCGATCACGCACTCAAAAACGGTTTGACCTTCAAAAATTCTTCCCGCTGGCTATTCCGGATGAGCCGGCTGATGAGCTCTCCATGCTCTACCTGTCGAATGCGCTTAGCTCTTCAAGGACCAACAGTTTTACCCATGTGCCTTACGAACTGGATGATGTTTACCGGGTTGGTGTGGGTTTTGTGACAAGCAAGAACTCAATCCAGGGAATCCTCGACTGGAGCGATATGGCCGATGTTCCTGAAGAGTGGATCTTATCCCTTGAAGATCGCGTAACGGGTTCAGTTATCGATATGCGTGAACAGACAAGCTACAGGTTCAGATCCTCAACCAGCGCAACGGTTAACCCTGCTGAGGCTGCTTCAGAGCCTTTTATGCCGGTAACCCCTGCACAAAGCGAGCGTTTCATCATAACCATGAAACCTTATGAAAGTACTCTTGAAGCTTCCGAAACGGATACAAGGCCGGGCAGTGTTGAGTTGCGTCAGAACTACCCAAACCCGTTTAATCCGGCCACAAATATTGCTTTCTATCTGCCTGAAGACAGGCATGTAAGAATTGGCGTTTACAACGTTGTGGGCCAGCAGGTTGGTCTGCTTCTGGATGAGCCGATGGGCGCAGGTGAACACTCTGTTGTATGGAATGCC
>SKRK01000356.1 GCA_007118525.1 Balneolaceae bacterium | reverse complement strand
AAAGACAAATTAATAGTAAATCGAACCGAATGAGACGGCGCTTTCCCTTTCTGTTTCATCCCACCAGTGGTAGTTGATCAGCTCTCCTTTGGTTTCCGGGAAGGCACTTAGAAATGTATAGAGGGGAGGGAATCCGCAGATCCGGGTGGCGTCGTAGTCTGTCGCAACCTGATCAAGCAGAAGCTGGGCTCTTCCGGAGATGGCGGCATCTATAAAAAGCCTGTCTGACAGCTCCACGTCGTCACGCAGTTGAGAGGCCGCCAGTGGATCGCCAAATTTTTTACCTACATGCGAAAGGTCACCGCTTACCAGGTAAAACGTATCCTCGTCATCCAAATCATGGAGCTGCTTGGCAAAATCGTCTGTTTTAGCTCCAATATCACCTTCACTGTGATAAAGCAGGTCATCAATTCCAGCAACCAGTATGGGCACAATTTGAAAGTCGTGCTGCCAGATATGACCGGCAAACAGCAGGTGAAGCTCGATACTGTGCTCAACTCTGTGCGCCCTGTCGGAAAGGGTAAAACCTGTCTCAGAAGCCGCCTTATTTAACTTCTCTATGTATGATTGATCTGTCATGAAAGTCTTTCCGGGCAGCTCATAATTTTTGACTGAACCGATATAGGGAGATGATTTATAGATGTCGGGATAGTTGCCGGCGTAGTGAGACGTGGCCAGAATCACGACCCGCTTTGGCCTCAGGCTTTTCAGACCGGAAAACGCCTCTGCATACTGCTTGTTTCCCACTCGCAGATCAATATGTGGAGCGTAAAGGGCCTTTTTAGGAGCGCTTTCCAGGCTTTTAGCCTCACTCATGAAACTTTTCATAAACGTGCTCAGCTCGGCGGGATGATCAGGATAACTTTCGCCGGCTAATGCCGATTTTCGGGTTTTGGAAGCTTCAAAGTCTTTCTCAATCCTGTTGGAAAACAGCTTGAAGTGTTTGGAGTTCAGTATTCTGTGCTGATCCAGAAGCTGTACGAAATCGAGCAGATCATCAGCCTTGATGGTATTGTTGAGCATGGTTGAAATCTGGTTGACCCCATATTGCCCGTTAAACAGTGACAAAATGGGTTCAATTTTTCGGTCGAGAGCAAAGTTTGGGGATGAATATCCCATCATGTCGTGAAAATAGAGCAGATCTTGCCCGTTATCGGTAACAGGAATTATCTGCACGTCTCGCCGCAGTTCCGGCACAGGGTTGCTTAAGGAGTCGAAAAGAAGGGTTTCATTCATCATTGTTTTGTCCGCGCATTTTCCAGCATTCACATTTTTTACCGTAACGAATACAAATGGGATGTTCAGGAGGTTGAGACAGCCGTGCCTTGCAGGCGTTGCGGCCGTGGTGAATCATAAGATGCGAAAGATCAGTCCAGTTTTCTTTCGGAAAAAGAGCCATCAGGTCACGTTCAATCTTATCGGTATTCTTCTTCTCCCTGGTCAATCCCAGACGATTGGAGATACGTCTGACGTGTGTATCTACCACCACGCCTTCATTTATATTGAACGCATTACCCAGTACAACATTTGCAGTTTTTCGGGCAGCACCCCGAAGCGTGAGCAGATCTTCCATCGTGCTGGGTACTTCACCCTCAAACTCTTCAACGATGGTTTTGGATGTCTCCTTCAATGAGAGGGCCTTGTTGCGATAGAAGCCGGTGGTGCGAACGAGCTCCTCGAGCTCTTCAAGCGGAGCTTCGGCCATAGTTTCGGGAGTGGGATATGCTTCAAAAAGTGCCGGAGTAACTTTGTTAACCCTTACATCCGTACACTGCGCGCTCAGAATCGTTGCAATTAACAACTCAAATGGATTTCTGTGATTCAGCTCACAATGGGGGTTTGGGTAGTATTTGTAGAGTTCATCAAGGATTTCAGCTGCGCGCTCTTTCTGTTTCTTCGACTTTTTAGGAAGTTTGGCCACAAAGATCTTTTTTGTTTGATAATTACATAGTTTCTCAAGTTCGTAAATAACCCTGAGCTGTTCAAATGTATAGGTTAGCCGGTTCAATTAAAATCCGGCTAAATCATTCATTGTGTAAACGAAGTAACAGATGATAACATTCTTAGTGGTGCAGAATTCATGAATTTTAGATGCAAGCTTTAAATAAAAACCTGGCCTGGGGCACGGTACTTCTGCTCACCCTGATCTATATACTCAGTTTTGTGGACCGGCAAATTGTGGCTGTTCTCGGAACTCAAATCCGGGATACACTAACACTGAGCAATCTGCAGATCGGACTGTTATACGGCCCTGCATTTTCATTTGTATATGCTCTTGCCGGATTACCAATGGGGCGTATAGCCGATAAAACATCCAGAAAAGCGATGATCTGCATTGGTCTGTTTGTGTGGAGCCTGATGACGGTTCTAAGCGGGTTTGCTGCCTCGTTTGCATTTTTGGTCACGGCCAGAATATTTGTAGGTATCAGCCAGGCCATGCTTAGCCCTGCTGTCTACTCATATCTGGCAGATACTTTTACACCCCAACAGAGAGCCACGGTTTTTTCGGTTTATGCCAGTGGGATTTTTATCGGTGTAGGGCTGTCATTTCTTGTCGGCGGAACCATATCCATCTACTACGACTGGCGGATGGCGATGGTTGCTGTGGGCCTGCCGGGAATTCTTCTGGCCCCGGTTGTGTGGTGGTATCTGAAAGAACCTCAGCGAAAGAAGAGAATCGATGCCATGGAGCCGAATATGCTGCTGGAGCTCAGAAGTATGTTGAGTAAAGAGTCGATCCGCTGGCACTTGATCGGGTTCTCCTTTCTTGCCTGCACCGGCTATACGATTCTGGCATTTGCCGGCAATGTATTTAACGATTTGCACCAAAGGCCCGACCTTATTGCGCAATTTGGATGGTTTATGTTCGGTGTTGGCGGAACTGTAATCCTCTCGGGAAAAATTGCGGATCTTCTGGCTCGTAAAAATCCTGCAAACCGGTTCTGGTTGGGAATAGTAGCAGCACTGGCAGGGGTGCCTTTTTATCTGTTTGGGCTATTCAGCTCCGTGCCGGAAACAGCGTTTCTGCTGATTGGAATTGGAGTACTCTTCTCATCATCCTACAATGGAGTGGCTGCCGCGCTAATTCAATATTTTGTGGAATCGAGGCAGCGAGCACTGGCCGGCGGGCTCTATCTGTTTGTGATCAGTATTGCCGGTTTTGGTTTTGGCCCGCCCGTAACCGGCTGGTTGATGGATTCGGTTTACAGCGGCCCTTATGCTGTATCTTATGCCATTCTAACGGTGATTCTTATATGCGGCCTTGGTGCTACGGTTTCTTTTCTTAAAGCGATAAAAAGCTATCATAAAGATGCTGTTTGAACTGAACCGGGTTAGCACCTTTATTTGCATTGACAAGGTTTACCGCGTTACCTTAGCAGGGAATTTAAAATGATTGAATATTTTGGCTAAATCAGAAAAAACAGCACCGATTAAGAATGGTGATAAAACCACCTGGAGTGAATCGCCCTATCTTATCATCAAGGGATTTTTAATGGGGTCAGCTGATATTGTGCCGGGTGTAAGCGGAGGTACGATGGCGCTGATCACCGGAATTTACAATCGCCTGATTTTTGCCATCAAAAGTGCAGATTCAAAGGCTATCAGCAACACGTTTAAGCTTCAATTCGCAAAAGTATTTGAGCACTTTCACTGGAAATTTCTGCTGCTGCTTTTTACCGGTATGATTCTGGCGGTTATCTTTTTTACCAGAATTGTACCGCTCCAGATCTATATGTTTACCCACCCCGAGATTGTGTATGGACTTTTCTTTGGGCTTATCCTTGGATCAATCTTCCTTTTATTAGGGGAGGTTGAACGCTCGAAAAGAAACTGGCGGGGAATTCTGCCGCTGGCCGCAGGTGCATTGTTTGGTTTCTGGATAGTTACGCTGGTTCCCACCGACACCCCCGAAACATTTTTATTTGTCTTTCTGAGCGGTGCCGTATCGATCTGTGCCATGATATTACCCGGTATCTCGGGCTCGTACATACTGCTCATCTTTAGAAAATATGATTATATCCTTACTCAACTTGGAAATATTGGATCGGCAGACACTCTGGCTGCAGCCCTGAATCTGATCCCTTTTATACTTGGTGCTATTTCCGGATTGGTAATTTTTACAAGGGTTCTATCCTGGTTAATAAAAAAGCACTACGCGGTTACGCTGTTGGTATTGGTTGGTTTTTTAGTGGGTTCACTCTATGTAATCTGGCCATACCAGGAGCGAGAGTTCCAGGATATCGTTAGAAGTGTGGAGGTGTTGCCAATATCCGATCCGCTCGTTCAGGAGCTTTTAGAGAGGGATGGGTTGGGCCCGGCACCCATTTATCCGGCACCCAGTTATAAGAGAATTGGCAGGGTCATCAATCAGGAGGCTACATTCGAGCAGTTTCGAAAAGTGGAGGTAGAAACGGTTTCGAGAAAACTGGTGTCGAGCACCCCGTTTTTACCCTGGGTTGAAGAGGAAAAACCAACTGAAACGGTGGATATCCGCGGTGGAATACTTGGAATGTTTGCGGGGTTGATGATGATAGGTGGCATTACATATCTAAGGAAGGCCGGCCCAAATTCGGAAGCCTAATATAATCTGGGTAAGTCTTAGTTAATGAATGCTTTAATCTCTGATATATTTATATATAAATCAATATAATTCGAATTATCCGGTTGAATTTCCGTATAATGCAGATATAGAGAAAGTTAATTCTAACGGAGAAATTGACAATGATCAAGCTAAATAAAATACTTGTACCCACCGACTTTTCAAAAGGAGCTGAAAGGGCCTATTCTGTAGCTCAAAATATTGCCGGCACGTTTGGCGGTACCATAGACTTTATTCATATCATCCCCACATTAAAGTACTTCAATGAAAGTATAAAGCGGATAGGTATTCCACTGGATATGGATGAGGATATCTATCCCAAAGTGATTGAAGAGTCTGAGAGTAAACTTAAAAAAGCAATGAAAGAGTATTTGAGAGAGGAGAATAAAGGGGAATCCTTTGTCAAGATTGAACGTAAGCCATCAGAGGCTATTGTCGAGTTTGCGGCCAAGAATGGCTATGATCTTATTGTTATGGGTGCAAAAGGGCTGGATGAAACTAAGCTGCTGCGGGGATCGGTAACAGAAAGAGTAATCCGCAAATCCAGGACGCCTGTATTTTCCATAGGTGAACGGTTTGATGTAAATAAAATCAAAAATGTGATGTTGACCACCGATTCATCTGAATTGTCGCTGGCTGCATTTCCCCTTGCAGCCGCCCTGGCTGATGCGTTTAATGCTGATTTGACACTATTCCATGTGATAGAGCTTTATGGAAGTGTATCTGAGGATATACCAAGATCTCCACAAAAAGGTGAAATGCTATCGATCTATGAAGTACTCATTGAAAGAATTAATAAATTTCTTGCCAATCAAAAATATGAGAATATTCATATTCAGCGAACCGGGGTTACATTTGAGGATGAAGTTGTGATAACCAATGGCGAAGAGAGCCGTACTTTTTCACTGTTTACAAAAATTGAGAAAGGAGTATCGGCACATTACGAAATTGAGATTTATGCTGAACAGGAGGCCGATTTGGTAGTGATGGCTACGCACGGCCACAGCGGTTTTGCACATCTCATACTGGGCTCTACTGCTGAGAAGGTCGCGCAATATATTAAAAAGCCTGTGATAACCGTAAGGCCACAGGAGAAGGATTTTGAAAATTTGAATGCGTAGAATCAATGTTTTCCAATGCGGAGCGTAGACACTCCCTGTTCTTGGATCCATTTTAAACAACGCATTTTTGGATTAAACGCGGTTTGCAGTTCTAAGATTATATACCGAAGCCATCCCTCGGGGCAATTGCACCCCCCAAGAACGACGCTGTCAGAAACCCGGAAAAGCACAGGGAATGCTTTCAGGTCTGCGATTCTACGGTTCTACGGTTCTATAAAACCTGAGCCCTAAGCCTTTCGCCTTGGTTTTTCCGTCGTGTCAGCTCTTATCCAATTCCCGCTCACGGTTTGAAAATGTTCCGGAAATTTAAACTGATGATGTTCAGGGTGTTATATGAATTACAGCTGAAATATTTCTTTGCCAACTTCACGTTTTATACCTAACATGTTAATTAACAGTTGCTTTTTAAAAGTATAGATTGCAAATTTCCCGGCACAAAGAAAATATATCAGAGACTGAAAAAAGCTGAATCTTTTCCTGAGTTCATACGTACGCGTGAACTGCTAATCCAAACATCAATTGCAGAGTATTATGAAACGTAAAAACAGAATCATGTTAGGGATCCTGTGTGTGTTATTGCTGCCGACAACACTCCTTTCCCAAAATCTTGAAACCTTTGAGGAGCGGGTCACAGAGTTCACCCTCGATAACGGCCTCCACTTTATCATCGTTGAGAGAAGCGTGGCCCCGGTTGCCCACTTTTTCACACTGGTGGATGTTGGAGCCGCCAATGAACCGGTTGGCCAGACCGGTATTGCACATATTTTTGAGCATATGGTTTTTAAAGGGAGTAAAACCATTGGAACCACCAACTATGAGGAGGAGGTGAAATACATCAATCAGATGGATGATGCATACACAGCCTGGCTAAGAGAGTATAATAAGTTTGAGCCGGATGAAGAGAAACTTGCCGAATTATGGGCGGCTTTTGAAGAGCTGCAGGAGAAAGCCGGCGAATTTGTGGTTAACAATGAATTTACCCAGATCATTGAACGTGAAGGCGCAACAGGTGTGAATGCTTTCGCTTCATCGGACGCAACAGGATACTTTTACAGCCTTCCTCAAAACAAAGCTGAACTCTGGTTTATGCTGGAAGCGGATCGTTTTATAAATCCGGTTATGCGTGAGTTTTATGTCGAAAAAGATGTGATCTATGAAGAGCGCAGAATGAGAACCGATTCAAACCCGTTCGGCCGATTGCTTGAAGAGTTTTCTGCTACGGCTTTCTCGGCTCACCCCTATAAGAATCCGGTGGTTGGCTGGCCATCCGATATCCGAAACACCACTATTGCCGATACCTGGGAGTATCATGAAAAGTTTTATGCCCCATCCAGTTTTACCATCGCCATTGTTGGTGATGTGGATGCAGTGGAAATGAAGCGTCTGGCAGAGAAGTATTTCAATCCGATGGAGTACCGCGACCCGGCTCCTGAACTCCTGGTTGAGGAACCTGTTCAAAGGGGAGAGCGGCGATTTGTAATTGAAGAGAGCTCTCAGCCGATTTATATCGAAGGATATCATACGGTAAACAACCAGCACCCCGACTTTCAGGCGTTAACTTTAATGAGCAGCATTCTCACATCAGGACGTACATCCCGACTGTACCGCAGAATGGTTGTGGAAGATCAAACCGCGCTTCAGGTAAGCTCCGGTAACGGGTTTCCCGGAAGCAAATATCCCGGCCTTTTTATCATGTACGCAATTCCAAACCAGGGAGTGGATATGGAGCGTATTGAGGAGACCCTGAGAGAGGAGTTTCAGAGAATTATTGATGAAGGCGTAACTGAAGAAGAGCTCGAAAGGGTTCGAACCAATGCCCGTGCCAACCTGGTGCGATCTCTCACCTCTAACCCGGGTATTGCACAAACCCTGGCTTTTGCACATGTAAACGGAGGCAGCTGGAAAACGGCATTTACCAACCTCGACCGGTTGACAGATGTTACCGTTGATGATATACAGCGGGTGGCCAAAGAGTACATCAAAAAAAATACCCGAACCGTGGGTATGATAAAAAATGTACAGGACGACGAAGTTGCAAGCAACTAACTGAAATACCAAAAAAATGAATATGAAACCTATGAAACGTTTATCCATACTCTTTTTCGCGCTGGTATTTTCCGTTGCCTGCGCAACACAAGAACAAGCTACTCAGCAAACACAGCAGAGAGGAGTTCCGGTTGATGTTGAAGGCCTTACATACCCGGAACTAAATCCATATCAAATTCCTGAAATTGAAACTTTTGAGCTCGATAACGGGATCAAATTTTACCTGGTTGAGGATGATGAGGTGCCGCTGATCAATCTGAATATGATTGTTCGGGCAGGGTCATTTATGGAACCGGATGAGAAAGTGGGGCTTGCCGGAATTATGGCAAATGTTATCCGAAACGGAGGCTCGGAAGCCTACCCTGAGAATGAACTCAATCAGCTGCTCGAAGATCGTGCGGCCAGGATAGAGTTTGGCATGGGCTTTACAAGCGGTTCGGTAACTCTGAACGCATTAAATGAAGATTTCTATGATCTGCTGCCCGTACTTCTCGACGTGATGATGAAACCGCTGCTGCCACAGGAGAAGATCGATCTTGCCATAACCCAGCGGCGTTCGGGCATTTCGCGCAGAAATGACAATGCCCAGCAAATTGGCTCCCGGGAGTTCGGAAGACTGATATATGGCGAAGATTCACCGCAGGGACGCATGATGGAGCACTGGACGCTGGATGCCATTACCCGTGAAGATCTTGCAGACTTTCACAAAAGCGCCTATACCGGCGAAAACCTGATGATCGGCCTGGTAGGTGATTTTAAGGTTGAAGAGATCAAGCCGATACTGGAGCAGATCTTTTCTGAGATCCCGGCAGGTGAAAAAAATGAGATCGAATTACCGGAAGTAGACTACAACTTCGATTCCTCAATCCATTTTGTGGATAAACGCGATGTGAACCAGTCTGTGATTCTGATGGGTCATATTGGCGGTATGCGTGATAATCCCGATTATGCTGCCTTACAGGCGATGAATGAAGTATTGAGTGGTGGATTTTCAGGGCGACTGTTTCAAAATGTCCGATCTGACCAGGGCCTGGCATATTCTGTTTTTGGCAATTACGGAAGCAGTGCTCTCTTCCCGGGTCAGTTCTATGCCGGGGTATTTACCCAGAGCAGCACCACGGCAGAAGCGATCAAATCTGTACGAAACGAGATGATCAAGCTCCAGGAAGAGCCCGTTAGCCAGGAGGAGCTAGACGATACCCGCAACTCTATTCTGAACTCCCTTGTTTTCAGGTACGACAGCCGCAGCAGAGTGCTGCGCGAGCGCATGTCGAACGAATACCTCGGGTTGCCGGCCAATGCATTTGAGTCGTACATCGAAGAGCTTCAGACTCTTACTCCGGCCGACATACAGAGAGTAGCAAGCCAGTATATGCGTCCGGATGAGATGCGAATTCTGGTTGTAGGGCATGGCGGAGAGATCGGAGATCAGCTAAATGAATTCGGTAATGTACAGGAAGTGGATATCGAAATCAGACGCTCTCTTGAAGAGCAGGAAGTTGTTTCCGGAGATGTAGCCGGTGGTGCTGAGTGGTTTAATAAAATGTCGGGGGCCATTCTCCAAAACGGAAACATGGAGGGTACATTTAAACAGGAAGGAATTGTTGAACTGAACAGTCCCATGGGCGCTGTTTCGCTAACGCGAAATGAAGAGATCAACTTTAAAGAGAATACATTCCTTATTGAAATGTTGAATACTCCTCAGGGAGATATCACTTTTAACATATCCGGAAACCAGGGAACAGCGAGCCTTGGCGGACAGGAGTTTCCCCTGCAGCCAGCACAGATACAACAGCAGCTGGGTGAGTATAAAGTGCACTACCTGAACATTCTTGCAAACAGGGATGAGTTTTCTGTTGATATGATGGGCACTGAAGAGGTGAATGGCGAAGATACCATACTCTTGCGCGTACGGGGAGATAAGACATTGAATTTCTTTCTCAATATGAACACCGCTCTACCTGTAAAAATGAGCTACGAGGATTTTAACCCTCAAATGGGCGGCGATATACTTGTTGAAATGTATTACAATCAATGGACTGTGAGCGATGGCGTGGCAGTCGCCTATGAAGTGGTATCCAAAGTGGCCGGCGAAGATCAGGCAACGGTCAGAATTTCCGATCACTCTATAGAGTAAGACTGAAAGCTCAGTTTCTAACTAAACCTGTAAGACGAGTTTCATGACAATGCTGTCATAAACAATCTTACAGGTTTTTTTATGATCCGGAGAATTCTGCTAGAGAATAAATACTCTTGTTTTTTTTCGGCCTGCAAACCGGATTAATTTATGAGTAAGACGCTCTGTATCTGCTGCCTCTTCCAGTTGAACTATCGGAGCATTTTTAATCCAGTGTTCAATACGTTCCTTAAATGCTGCATCCAGTTTGAAGATAACATGTACCCCCATCTCATTGAGCGCAGCTGCATTGCATAGCTGTTCATACTGGTTTTGAATAGGTATAACCAGTAGTTTTTT
>SKRK01000095.1 GCA_007118525.1 Balneolaceae bacterium | reverse complement strand
TGCACCTTACTCAAACCTTGTTCAATAGAAATCGTTTTGGCAGTTCGTGGTCGAGTGCTCCGAGTCCAAAAAGGGCATAGTCGTATCGGGCGGGATCTTTAGGATTCATCAGCGCAAGGGTGGAGGTGAGTTCATTCACGGTTTTCCAGTCGTTGGTTCGCCTGGCGATGAGCCCATACCGGCGCGCCTGACGGGCTACATGCACATCAAAAGGAACCAGCAGCTCGGAAGCGTTCATGAAGTTCCATATTCCCAAATCGACGGGGCTCTCTTTGCGAATGGTCCATCTCAGGTACATGTAGAGCCTTTTGCAGGTGCTCCCTTTTTCAGGATTTGAAATGTGTTTTCGGGTGCGCCCGGATAGATCACTGCTGCGGGCAAAAAACTCTTCATGAAAAAGGGCCAGGAACGGGCGGTTTTGTTCAGATCCGCTCTCATAACACATCTTCCAAAAAGCTTCAAAATCATCATAATCCCGGTAGATTTGTTGAAGCGATAAGATCATTCCATGAATATCCACCGGTTTAAATGTCCGGTGTTTGAAATTCAGGAAACGATTGAATTCAGCCTGGGTGTAGTTCTCTATAAAATTGAAGGGGTCGTAGTGCATTCGCTTTAGCAGGTCATCCACTTTGGATATCACGATGTCGCGGCGGCCCCAGGCCATGGTAGCTGCAAAAAAGCCCGCAATTTCAATATCTTTTTTATCGGTAAAAGCGTGCATAAACTGAACCGGATCGTGCCCGATATAGCCGGTCTGCTCTACCCGGTCGTTTATATCGTCGAGATACGGCTTGAGCTCGAAGAGTGCTTTTTTGGAGCGTTTTCTGAGTTTTGGAAGTGGCTTCATCAAACCAGGAACCGTTTTAGTTCGCTGTCATTCAGGCTTTGCAGGCCTTCAATCAGCGTTTTGTTTGCCTTGGGAAAGGGGTAATCATCGATCTCATTCAGTGTTACCCACTTTAATTCCATACTCGATCGAGGTTGCGGGTCACCCTCAGTGATGCGGCACCAGTAGGCGTGCAGGGTTATTTTAAAATGAGAATAAGCGTGTTTTAACTGCCGGTATTTCTCAAATACTTCCACCTCAACGCCAAGCTCTTCATTCAGTTCGCGAGTCACAGTTTGATGGAGCGACTCGCCGCTCTGACTCTTCCCGCCGGGAAACTCCCAGAGCCCGCCAAGCATCACATTGTTGGGGCGCAGTGCAATTAACAGCTCACTGTTACCATTTACGATCAGGCCGACCGCAATCTGGTGATGAGGTATTTTTTTAGCCGGCGACTTATAGGGGATGATGTCGGTTTGAGCAGAATTGTACGCCACACAGCCGGATGATACCGGACACTTGTTGCAGTCCGGATTTTTTGGAGTGCAAACCATGGCGCCCAGCTCCATTACCGCCTGATTATAATCGCCGGGGGAGTCCGGGCTGATCAATTCGTCAGCCAGCTCCTGCACCCTGTTTTTTACCTTTGATGATCGGATATCCTCTTTGATGCCAAAGTAACGGGTTAAAACCCGGATAACGTTTCCATCCACAACAGCATACGGTTTTTGGAAGGCAATACTCAAAATGGCTGCTGAAGTGTAAGGGCCAACTCCCTTCAGTTTGGAGATCTCATCATGGGTGGCCGGAAGTACTCCATCAAAATCACTCACAACTGTTTTTGCTGCCTGATGGAGATTTCGTCCGCGGCTGTAGTAGCCTAAGCCCTCCCAGAGTTTTAAAACCTGCTGCTGCCCGGCATCGGCAAGGTCGTGAACCGTGGGAAATACATCAACAAATCGGTTGTAATAGGGTATAACCGTGTCAACACGGGTTTGTTGGAGCATAATCTCGGAGATCCAGATTTTGTAGGGATCATCCGTGCGTCTCCAGGGGAGGTCGCGTTTTTCATGACGGTACCACTGCAGCAGATCTTCTGTAAAAAATTCTGACACGCTAAAACTCTTCCTGTTCGATTTCGGCCTCTTCCGCCAGCTCAACTACCGTGATCTCAAAATTCTGAGATGCGGCTGCCCCATATTGATCCGTTGCCACAACCTGGAATCTGTGCGTACCCACCTGGCGGATGTTTGGGTTCCAGGTAAACCTGCCGGTTTTCTCATTCAGCCGCGCACCGTCGGGCATATCCACGCCCAGGTACCGGATCAGATCCTTGTTTTTCCCATCAGGATCCACCGCTTTTATATCTAGCTGAAAGGTTTCTCCAATAGGTATAGTTACGGGTCGCGAAGGGGTGAACCGCGGAGGCGCATTGAAAGGCCTTACATCAATATTAAACTGACGGCTGTGGGTTTGTCCATCGTCGCTGGTGGCGATTATTTCAACATTGTGACGGCCGGTTTGCGTAGCTGATGGCTGCCAGTAAAATGAATTTCCGCGAATGCGTGCATTATTAAATGGCGCTTCATAGCTGAATGAGACCGATGCGTCAACACTATGCTCAAGTTCAATGGGCAGAATTAAAGGCCGCGGAAACGGAATAATGACATCGCTGATCTCTTTTAGCCGAAGTGTGCCGTCTCCTCTGCCTGCTGCTTCTCTTTCTGCAGAGGCTTCTCGTTTAACCACAGGGGAGAGATTGTTAAACTCGGAAATCCAGAGCTGATTTTCGGTAACTGTAAAATAGTTGCCTGCACGTTCGTTCGATTTCCATCTCACCAATGATTCCTGAAAAGGGCCAATCCAGAGATTTTTATTCTCGGTATGCACCACAAGCTGGTCATTCCAGATCCTTAATTTGTTAACAGGATTCTCAACATTGGCTATGGTTCGGGTCCTGCCATCCGAATTAATCAGAAAAATGGTTCCGTCGCGGCTCGACCCGATCAGTTCGTTTTGAGTAAGAAATATTCGTTGCGTAGTTCTGTCAATCTGAACACGTTCTTCATGTTCAACCACGGCTTGTTCATCCTCCGGACGGATGGAGTAGATGTCAATGTAGTTGTTTTCACTGAGCACATAGAGAATCTGGTTGCGATCGGTGGTAAGATCGTTTACCGTTCGGTTTCTGAACCTGTCGCGGTCGATATATGTGATGTCAGAGTCTACGCTCTCAGGGCTTTCCAGGCTTAATTTGCCGAGTCCGCCGCTGCCAAGAGCTATATAGAGATTGTTGCCTACCCTCATGGTTGCCCTTGGCTGCTGGGGTAAAACGGTTGACGAATAGACACCCAGAACCGAAGTGGGTTCAATAACGGTAAGCCTCCGGTTATTTCCATAGAGATAGGCAAACCGGATATCGCTTTGAAGAATATTGCCGCGCTGCTGCATGCCCGTAGAAGTATAGAGCCATTGCAGTGAGTCGGGGTGCGCCCTGAACACGACAAGCCCTTCACTTTCAGAGAGCACATAGAAATGAGAATCTGAACTCTCAATATTGATAATGTTCGGGATCTCCATCTGTTTCCGGAAATCCTGGCTCCACTGTGACTGTGCAAATGCGGTTGAGAGTGATATCAGAAATATAAGGGTAGTAAATACCGGCAGTAAAAGAGTTCTATTCATAGGTTATAACCATCCATGTGTTTTATACCATCTCAGTGTGCGCGAGATTCCTTCTTCCAGTGTGTATTGGGGTTTGTAATTGAGCTCCTTCATGGCTTTCTCACCGGAACAAGTCCACTCAAGTATCATTTCGTTCGCTTTTTCCTTGTTTATAACGGGATATGTACCAAAAAATGACGCAGTTGTTTCAATTGTACCGGCAATATTTTTTACCCATTTTGGCTTCAGGCGCACAGTTAAGCTGTTTCTTCCTAATACCGTTGATACAATATCGCGGATTTGATTCCAGTTGGCAATCTCCTTACCCGTTATAAAGTAGGTATGGACGCCCGGTTTTGTTTGTTGGGCAGCTTTTAATATACCCTGAATTAAATCTTTAACGTAAAGCATGGAGAGTTCGGGGTGATTGCCGTCGCCAACAATGGGGGCAATGCCGTACTTCATCATTTTAAAGAGGGTAAAGATCTGATCTTCCCTGGGGCCATATACGGCTGGCGGGCGCAAAATCGTAATCGACATTCTGGGATCGGCCACGGCGTGAATCATATCTTCCATCCGTTTTTTGGACACTCCATACTTGCTAACCGGATTCAGGGAATTCTGTTCCGTAAGCGGTTCGCCCCGGCTCGGTCCGGCTGCGGCCAGCGATGAGAGAATCACCATCTTTTTTACACCTTTTTTATGAGCCAGCCTCAGTAAATTCTCTGTAGCCTCTACATTTGCGTAGTCATACTCTTTTTGGCTTGGCGCCTTTACCACTGCAGCAAGATGGAAAACAATATCCGTATCTTCGAGGGCATCACCCAGAACACGAAAGGAGTGAAGATCTCCGGAAACTTTTTGATACGATTTGCCTTCTAACCACTTCTCGTTACTTCGTACCAGGCATTTAATCTGTTCGTAATTTGGGAGCTCAATAAGACTGTCGACAAGATGGCTTCCGATAAAACCTGTTGCACCGGTAACAAATGCGTTCATTTAATTTGTATATTCAACCCGTTGAAAATTTCTGAAAAACAGAGGCTGTTCAGTTAAGTATCATGACGTCAGGTAACTTCCGTTTCAATAAATCTGTATCGGTACTAAAATTAGCGGTTAAGATTTGGAGTTCCGTGCCTGTTCGAAGTGAACGGTTTCAAAATACAGTTCGCATAACAATCTCACTAATACTAAAAGCGACAGCCATTGAAGATACAAAGATGGCAATTGCAATTAAAACTGTATGAGCAGGTTTCGGGTAGCCCTATTTACCGGTAATTATAATCATATTCGCGATGGTGTATCGCTTACGCTGAACCGTTTGGTAAAGTTTCTTCTCCAAAACGGTGTAGAGGTGCTGGTGTTTGGCCCCTCTATTGATGAACCTGCGCTACAGCATAACGGAAAACTGATTGTTGTGCCTTCCAAAAGCCTTCCCGGCAGGCCTGAATATCGTGTGAGCACCGCATTTCCAAAAGAGGCGAGAAAAAAGCTGGAAGAGTTTAATCCTGATCTGATCCATATAGCAACACCCGATATTCTGGGTTATAAAGCTCTTAAATGGTCAATAAATAATCAGAAGCCGGTTGTATCCTCCTATCACACACATTTTGCAAGTTATCTCAAGTACTATAAACTCTCGATATTGGAACCCCTGCTTTGGAAATACCTCGGGTGGTTTTACAGCCATTGCAGCCAACTCTACATTCCCACACCCTCGATGGCAGAATTCCTGGAAGAGAAGGGGATTGACAGTGAACTTAAAATCTGGGCCAGGGGAATAGATAATGAGGCGTTTAATCCCTCAAAACGGAGTGATTCATGGAGAGCTGAAAGAGGATTTGGCGAAGATGATATCGTTGTGACGTTTGTTTCGCGGCTGGTTTGGGAGAAGAATCTGTTGATTTATGCTGATGTTCTAAAAAAAATTCGCCGGAAGTATTCGAATGTAAAAGCCCTGGTTGTGGGCGACGGGCCCGCAGGTGATGAGCTCAGGGAGCATTTTCCGGAGGCCGTTTATACGGGGTTTTTAACAGGCGATGAACTGGCAACATCGTACGCCAGTAGCGATATTTTCTTTTTTCCGTCCGATACGGAGACCTTTGGCAATGTTACACTGGAAGCTATGGCCAGCGGTTTACCCTGTGTAGTGGCCGATGCCGTGGGCAGCAAATCTTTGGTTGAACATAACGCTAATGGATTTCTTGCCAGTGTTGATAAAAAAGAGGACTTTTACACGTATATTGAAAAATTGGTGACTGATTCAGAGTTACGTGAGAATATGGCCGGTTTATCCATCGAAATGGCGAAGAACTATAGCTGGGAAAATATAAACGAGAACTTGTTGGGTTATTATAAACAGGTATTGGAGTATTAGATCGAAAAAGTGCGGATTTTATACATTTCACATTTGCATCCACCTGAAGACGCCCCTCTGAAAAGTATCGGGGGAATGCAAAACGTCAGTATTCAGATGGTGGAAGCCATGAAAAAACGGGATGATGTAGAGATTGAAACCATCATTTTACGTACATCCTGGAGATATATTGGGCTTAAAACGTTCTTTTTTCTGTTTAAACTGCTCTGGAGAATTCCCAAAGCGGTTAAACGGTTCAACCCGGATGTTGTGCTTTTCTCATCGATGGTTACGGCAGGCGTACTTCCATTTATGATCCGAAAGCCAAAAGTTCCATATGTTACAATTAACCACGGGCAGGATGTTACGCTGCCATTTTTTATTTATCAATGGTATCTGCCAACTGTATTTAAAAATCTGCAAGGCGTTATTTCAGTATCTGAAGCCACCAGGCAGGCTTCCATAAAGCGTGGGATGAAACCGGCCATCGGTGTTGCCCTGCCGAACGGATTTGACGCCGGCGCAATGAGGGAATTGCCGGAAAAGGAGGAGGCCAGAAGTATTCTGGAAAAAAAATTCAATCTGGATCTGTCTTCTGCAAGGTTACTTCTCACCGTTGGCCGGCAGGTGAAGCGAAAAGGGCATCAATGGTTTATTGAAGAAGTATTGGATAAGATTGAATCCGATGTTATATATATGATAATTGGTGATGGCCCGGAGCACGATTCAATTAATCTGGCAAGAGAAGCATCTTCTTTGAAACAAAAGATCATCATTACGGGTAAACAACCTGAAGAGATATTAAATGCTGCTTATGCAGGAGCTGATCTTTTTGTAATGCCAAACATCCCTGTAAAGGGGGATATGGAAGGTTTTGGAATTGTATTGCTGGAAGCCAACCGTGCCGGAGTGCCGGCTGTGGCATCCGACCTGGAAGGCATTAAGGATGTAATTGTTCAGGGAGTAAATGGATACAGAGTACCTGCAGGAGATGCAGGTATGTTCGCTGCAAAGGTCGACCAGGTTTTAAATAGCGAATTAAAAAACCTTTCAAAGAAAGCCGAAGATTTTGTAAAAAAAACGTTTAACTGGGACGCTGTGGTAGATAAATACCTGGCTTTTTTAAAAAGCCTGAATTAATTACCCGTCAGTTACGTTTACAGAATTTGATAGAATCTTAATACTCGGTATATTTACCCGATTAATGAAAATGTAACTCCCCGTCATGGCTGATACCAACGCCGAAACAACATATCAGAAAGTATTTAAAAAAGCATACGACTTTACAATTGCAGATGAAATTAAAGAATTAGGGCTCTATCCCTATTTCAAACCCCTTCAGGCAACTGACGGAACTACTGTGAAAATTGAAGGCCGCGATGTAATTATGGCCGGTTCAAATAATTATCTTGGCCTCACAAATGATCCTCGTACCATAAAAGCCGCCCAGGATGTGATTACCACCTACGGTACCGGTTGTACAGGTTCTCGATATTTGAACGGTACTCTCGATCTCCATCTGGAACTCGAAGAGAAACTTGCCGTCTTTATGAAGAAGGAGTCTTGCGTTCTGTTCAGCACCGGCTATCAAACCAACGAAGGGTCAATTCAGACCATAGCTGACCGTAATGATATCATTTTCTCTGATCGTGAAAACCATGCCTGCATTGTTGTGGGAACACAGGTTTCAAATGCGAAAACGGTCAGGTTTCGACACAACGATATGGAGCATCTGCGCACTCTGCTGGCTAAAGCTGAGCCGGGAGCCGGCAAGATTATAGTGAGCGACGGTGTATTTTCAATGTCGGGCACACTGGCTAAAGTACCTGAACTGGTAGCTTTGGCAAAAGAGTACGGTGCAGGTTTATACCTCGATGATGCACACGCTGTTGGGGTAATAGGTGACGGAGGGCGAGGTTCAGCATCCGTTTTTGGTTTAATGGACGATGTTGACCTGATCAGCGGTACATTTTCAAAATCTTTTGCATCACTCGGAGGGTTCCTGGTGGGCGACCGTACAGTTATAGAATATATCCGCCATAAGTCGCCCGCTCATATTTTCAGTGCAAGTATGCCTCCGGCAAATGTGGCAACTGTGTTAAAATCACTCGAAATTCTGCAAAGCGAACCTTGGAGACTGGAACGCCTTGAGGAGATTTCCAACTACATGCGTGCAAATTTGCGCGATCTCGGCTTTAACGTATGGTCCAGCCAAACGCCAATCATTCCGGTTGTTGTAGGTGAGATGATGAAATGTTTTCAGTTTTGGAAAGACCTGTTTGAGGAGGGGGTTTACGTTAATGCCGTGGTGCCGCCTGCCGTGCCGCAGGGACAGGCCTTGGTGAGAACCAGTTATATGGCCACCCACACAAATGAACATCTTGATAAAATTTTGGATGCGTTCAGAACAGTGGGTATAAAGCATGGAATTATCGACAAAAATGGAAAATCATTGATAGATTTAGAAGTATAGCTTGTGGAAAACAGACCTCCTACCAACGCTGTATCTATTGTTTCTACCAAGCAGGAGAAGAAAGATTTTATACATTTTCCGTACGCACACTATTCAGAAGATACCTATTGGGTGGCGCCGCTGCTGATTGAGCAGAAAAAACTGCTCAACGAAAAGAAAAACCCATTCTACGAAAATGCCGAGATAGTTCTGTTTCTGGCAGAGCACAACGATAAGCCGGCCGGCCGGCTGGCAGCAATCATCGATCACCGGTATAATGACTATCATAAAACCAAAACCGGATTTTTTGGTTTTTTTGAGTGTATTGATCATCAGCCTACAGCAGATCTGCTCTTCAAGGTTGCCGAAGACTGGATGAGACGAAATGGAATGGAAGACGTTTTGGGGCCTGCAAACCCCAGTATGATGGATGAGATCGGAATACTTGTTGATGGTTTTGAAAAGTATCCAAGTATTATGATGCCGTACAGTAAAAAGTATTACGACAAACTCCTGAAAGGAGTGGGATACGATAAAGCGATGGATCTGTTTACCTATCTGGTTACACAAGACAGTGTGGACAGAGACCGTGCCAACCGGGCAGTTGAAATTGTTAAAAAACGTCTTCCGGAGATCCACATCAGGAGAATAGAGCTGAAGAATATTAGAGAAGAGGTTAAAATAATCCGTAAAATTTTTAATGCTGCATGGAGCAAGAACTGGGGTTACATACCTCTTTCTGAAGCTGAATTTGATTCGCTTGCAGCCGATTTGAAAACAATTGTTGATCCGGATTTTGCTCATATAGCCGAGATAGGCGGTAAACCGGTCGGTTTCTCGGTTGGCCTTCCCGATTACAACCAGATTTTAAGGAATATGAATGGACGGCTGCTGCCATTCGGTATTTTAAAAATTCTCTGGAATAAGAAGAAAATCAATAAAATTCGTACCGCACTTATGGGGGTTCTGCCGGAGTATCAGGGTAAAGGTATTGATGTACTTCTGCACCGAGAAGCCATTGAAAATGGATTGATAAAAGATTTCTACTCGTCCGAAGTTGGCTGGATACTGGAAGAGAATGTCCAAATGGTCCGCGTAGCTGAAAAAATCGGTGGCCAGCTGGATAAGGTCTACAGGATGTATTCGAAAAAGCTTTAATCCGGATCCCGGCTTTGTCACTTTTTTACTGCCATTCACCCCATCACTCTGTTAGGTAGTTTCTTCACTGGCTACTGATCCTTTATTTTTTTCGGAAGCGCTTTCCTTCTCATTTTCGACAAAATTTAGTAAGTTATAGAACTAAAAACTTTTGGAAATTAAGATCATACTATGAGCGATTATCGAATTGAAAAGGACTCTATGGGCGAGGTTAAAGTGCCTGCTAATGCTTACTATGGAGCGCAAACACAACGTGCACACGATAACTTCCCGGTGAGTAGTATCCGGTTTAGCAGGGAGTTTATATCGGCTGTGGGACGTGTGAAGTATTCGGCTGCAAAAGTGAACGCAGAGTTGGGTCTGATCGATAAAAAAATAGCCGATGCCATTCAAAAAGCGTCAAATGAAGTAATTGAGGGAAAGTTCGACGCGGATTTTGTTTTAGACATCTTTCAAACCGGTTCCGGTACGTCTACCAACATGAATGCTAACGAGGTGATCGCCAAGCGTGCCAATGAACTTAAAGAGGGCACAGATACATTTATCCACCCGAACGATCACGTCAATTTTGGCCAAAGCTCAAACGATGTGATTCCGACGGCTATTCGCATTTCAGCAGTTCTCTCGGTTCAGGAAAACCTGATTCCGGCCCTGAAGCACCTGCATAAAACCATTCTGGCCAAAGGTGATGAACTTAAAGATGTGGTAAAAACAGGGCGCACACACCTTATGGACGCAATGCCGGTAACCATTCAGCAGGAGTTCAGCGGATACGCCCGTCAAATA
>SKRK01000362.1 GCA_007118525.1 Balneolaceae bacterium | reverse complement strand
TTTGGGAAGCTCTCTCCTTTGTATCATAAAACGCATCAATCCTGGATTTCGACTTGGTTGTGCGGGCCTTAGGCTGACGCCTCATCCAATCCAGCTCCTTCTTGAGCAGCTGACCGGCTTTAGCCACTTCGGTTCGTTCTACCTGTTCGCGTTCAGCACGTTTCTGCAGGAAATAGCTGTAGTTCCCCTTGTGATGATAGAGCTTTCCGCCATCCATCTCGAGTATATGATTACATACGCGATCCAAAAAATAGCGATCGTGAGTCACCATAAAGAGCGTGATGTTGCTCTTGGCCAGGTAGGCTTCAAGCCACTCAATCATCTCCACATCAAGATGGTTGGTTGGCTCATCCAGAATGAGCAGATCGGGGTTATCGAGCAGTACAAATGCCAGGGCCACCCGTTTTCGCTCACCGCCTGAGAGCGTGGATATGGATTGATTCAAATTGGTAATATTCAGCTTGCCAAGAACCTGCTCCATTCGCTGCTCAAAATCCCATGCATTTGCAGCATCCATGGCAGAAGTTGCCACCATGAACGCTTCCTGAGTCTCTTCATTAAAATTCTCGGCCTGTTCGACTACAGCCTTCTCATACCGTTCAACAATCGTCATGATTTCGGAGCTGCCGCGGGATATGAACTCCTGGATAGTAAGCCCCGGCTCAAGTTCAGGCTCCTGTTCGAGGTACCCGGTGCGAATCCCGTTTTGGATCATCACGCGGCCGGTGTCGGACGACTCTTTATCGGCCAGGATTTTCAGCAGGGTAGATTTTCCGGTTCCATTCTGAGCAATCAGGGCGGTTTTATCGCCTTTTGAGATGCCAAATGTAATTCCCTCAAATAGTATTTTTAATCCAAAACTTTTGGACAGGTTTTCAACAGATAGATAGGTCATTAATTAATTGTACAGATTTATAAACGATTTGCCGTAAAGATGGTTGCCATCCGCTAACCAACGAATCAGTTTACTAATGATTGTATATCAGCATATTCTCTGGCGGCACTGGAAAGCATTTCCAAAAACACAAAATAAAGCTTTTCCCGGCCAAGCCCTGAATTTAATTTTCCATACATTATAAAAATGGAATTCGATCAAACCTTTCTTATAAAGCTTGTTCAGGCCAAAATGCCATTCGGTCAGTATGAGGGCTGGTATATCACAGGGCTGCCGGTTCACTACCTGGAGTGGTTCAGCAGGCAGGGATTTCCAAAGGGTAAGCTTGGCCAGTATCTCTCTACGATGTATGAGATCAAGATTAACGGACTGGAAGATATTCTCAAGCCTATTATTAAATCTGTTCGCAATAATCAGAATCGCTTTTAATTCATTTCTTCTTTTTATTGCGATTGTATTTTTGATGACATTTAAACCCATAACTAGCCATAAAACATGTTAGTACTCGTCATAAACTGCGGGAGTTCTTCGGTTAAATACAATCTTATTGAAACCTCTGAGAAGAGAGATATCTGCAAGGGACTCATAGAGCGTATAGGTGCCGTTACCTCCATTGTAAAGCACGAACCTGTTGGGAAAAAGCACGTAAAAGATACCAGGGTAATCTCCAGCCATACAGACGCCCTGCAGGAGATTATGAGTTATCTTCTCAATTCTGAAAATGGGATTATCTCCTCACCATCCGACATCAAAGCTGTTGGCCACCGGGTTGTACACGGCGGTGAAATGTTCAAAGACTCCGTTTTAATTGATGAAGATGTAACTGAAGCCATTCAGCAAGCTTTTGACCTGGCTCCTTTACATAACCCTCCCAACCTGAAAGGAATTCAGGCGGCAAAAGAGGCGTTGCCTGATGTACCCCATGTGGCTGTTTTTGATACAGCATTTCACCACTCCCTGCCCGCACACGCTTATCTCTACGGCATACCCAATCGGCTATACCGGAGATATAAAATCAGGAAATACGGATTTCATGGCACCTCTCACTATTATGTGAGCCGCCAGTACTACAAGCTGAACGATAAACCTGTAAATGACATCAAAGTAATTACCTGCCACCTGGGTAATGGCGCCTCAATTGCAGCGATTGACGGTGGAAGGTCAGTTGATACCTCAATGGGATTCACTCCGCTTTCCGGAATAGTAATGGGAACACGAAGCGGCGACCTCGATCCCTCTATCCTATTTTACATCATGGAAAAAGAGGAGCTGACTCTTAACAATTTACACGCTCTGTTAAACCGTCATAGTGGTCTTCTGGGTTTGAGCGGATATGCCAGCGACATGCGCGACCTCATTGCCGAAGCTGGAAAGGGCGACAGGCGATGCCAGCAGGCGATAGACGTGTTTTGCTACAAAATAAAGCAGTATGTCGGCTCCTACATTGCCTCGATGAACGGGTGCGATGCCATCATTTTTACGGCCGGTATCGGTGAAAACTCACCCCTGATCCGCAAGCAATCGCTTCAAAATATGGGCTATCTCGGGATTGAGATTGACGATAAACTGAATGAGAATGCCGAGCGCGGAAGCATTCAAAAAATCAGTACCGATGATTCCAAAGTTGACGTCTACGTTGTTCCCACCAACGAGGAACTTGTGATTGCGATCGACACGGCCAAAATTGCTGAGGCCACGGCACAGTCGCCTTGGTTGTAATACGTGATAACTTGAATCGATTTTATAATTAAAAAAAGAGGCACCCCTC
>SKRK01000246.1 GCA_007118525.1 Balneolaceae bacterium | reverse complement strand
TACAATCCCCTCCCTTCCCCTAAAATCGTCACAGATAGAACCCTTTCAGTAAGATAAATGACAAAATTTCTGATTATAATGGGTGAGTCTATTCATTTTTGACCCACAAATATGGAACGTTCAAAACTTGGTAAATCAGGACTTCTGGTTAGTGATATCAGCTTTGGCTGCATGTCACTCTCAAAAAATGACGATAATAATGCGTTAATCAGGTCTGCCTACGAGGGTGGAATCAACTTCTTCGACACCGCCGACCGTTACGATCACGGATGGAATGAATCAATACTCGGCAACGCTGTAAAAGACTTCAGAGACGATGTACTTATCTCAACCAAGGTTGGTCATCAGATAAGCGGTGACGGTTCGCAATGGGTATGGAAACCTACCAAAGATCACATCCTTGCTGCTGCAGATCAAAGTCTGAACCGTCTTCAGACCGACAGAATCGACCTCTATCAACTACACGGAGGAACTTTGGAAGATCCCATGGATGAAATCATCGAAGCCTTTGAAACTCTTCAGCAAGCCGGTAAAATCCGCTATTACGGCATCTCATCCATACGCCCCAATGTGATTAGAGAGTATGTCCGACGGTCTTCTATTGCAAGTGTAATGATGCAGTACAGTTTGGCAGACCGGCGACCCGAAGAGGAGTGCCTTGCACTATTAAAGGGTAATGAGATTGGTGTTTTGGCCAGAGGCACCCTTGCAAAAGGAGTGCTGGTAAATAAACCGCCGGCAGAGATGCTTGGGTACAGTGAAAGTGAGGTTGCCAAGCTTCAGGACGAACTAAAAAAGAGCGGCGATGCCCTTTCAATGTCCCTTCATTTCGTGTTAAAAAATCCTGCGGTTACAACCGCTGTTGCTGGAATCAGAACACAAAATCAACTACATGAGATTTTGAATGCCTATCAAAATGTACCGGCAGAGTCGGAGATAGATCGAATAGCAGGGATTTTAGAACCAAATCTGTATGAGCAGCATCGATAGCGTCTTTTTGTAGAATTGCGGCCTTATTAGTCAAAGAACCCGTTTATGCTGCCGGTTTACGCAGGTGAATATAACAGCACCAGGCAGCATTCGATTGACTATATCTCAATGTCTGCCTTTTTCGGTTTTTTCACCTTTGAATTCGAAGCTGTCATGCCCAGAGTAATGGGTTCCGGTTCAAACAGGTTAGGAAACAGAACAGCTATGGAGTTCTTTTTATTATCTGTAATCAACTCGCCTTTTATCTGCTTTGTGAGTGAACGGATCAATTTTATACCGAGATCTTCGGCATTATCCCAATCGAACAGGTATGATGGTAAACTGCCCTTCTCTCTCACTACAACATAAAACACCTGGGTATCTGTGTACAGATCGATACTTACCACAGAGTTCACCGGATTGGCAAATGTTTTTTCATAAACCCTGCTAATAATTTCATTGATGATCATACAAACAGGAACGGCGCGCTCAATATCCAGAATCAGATCTTCAGAGTGGATATTAATTTCAGCCTCCTTTTTCTTGAACCGATAGTCTTGCTCGAGTCGGTTCGTTAGCTTAATCACGTAAGATTTCAGGTTCAGAGTTCTGTAAGAACCGCTTTGTGAGATCAGTTCGTGAATAAGTGAAATAGATCGAATTCTTGATTTTGAATCGCGTAGCGTGTCGGAAAGAGTTTCATCTCCTGTTCGTTTCAACTGAAGTTCAAACAGGGCAAGAACAATAGAGAGGTTGTTTTTAACCCTTCCATGGATTTCGTTCAACAGCAGATCCTTCTCATTTACTGCGGCCTCCAGTTCTTCTTCCCTGACCCTCAAACTTGATGTTTTCTCATCTACCTCTTCTTTTAGGGATATATTCCAGGAGGCGACCAGGTAGATTCCGGTCAAGCCTACCGTTAAAATTATACCCATTGATATCCAAAAGATAATCTGAAATGATTCGGAAGCCTGAAGCACCCTGCCTGCAAGAACCGGATCCTGTGATAGCGCAAGTGAAATTCCTTGTGTTCCCAAAATTCGGCCGCCAATCATGAATAGAGAAACAACGGCCACTACACTTCCAATGGCACTGTAAATCCAGCCAAGTGTTACAACCTCAGGTTCAGCTTCCTCAATCAAACGTTTCTTTAATCGCACAACAGCAGGGCTAACCAGGTAGAGAAGCGGGCCGATAATTATCATGGATTGAAAAAAGGCTCCGGTCCACCATCCATTCCAAATTTGAACGGTCATTAATGGAGAAATACCCTGCTCGAGACTCCATACAAACGAACCGAGTGAACTGGCCATGGCTGCTATAAGAGAAACCACCGTAAAAAATGCAATACTCTTTATGCTTCGAAGGTCGATACGGGCCGGAACACAATAGTAAGCCAGGGCATATATCCCCAAACCCAGTACAAAAGAAAATGCAAATAGAAGTGCCCACTGAACCGGCATACTGGCTGAAAATGCAATTACAAACGAGGAGAGAAATATGGGGATAAACCCCCACTCAAATCCAACCCAGAAGAGCAGCAAAATACCGATGATGAGCGGCGGGTAAAACAGAAAGAATGTCTGGATCGTGGTGACATCTACCGTTGCAGAAACCCAGCTTCCCGGCAGCATTACCAGAACTGAATACATTGACAAACCAATTAAAATGATCCAGCCGACTATGGCACCCCAGGTTTTAATACTTGCGATCCCGAAAGCACTGAGCAATTCGTCCAGTCCCAATGGCCTCCAGTGATTTAGTGTTTTTCCGGTACTTTCAGATTTTAGCTCCATAACCATCTTGTTTTTTTGTTACTGCAATATATTAGAAATATCTAATAAATAATCCTCTCCCGGAAAAATCTAATTTTATGAATACAAAAAATGGAACGGTACGATAAAAACATATATTTACAGGATCTAAACATCGAACTGATTGACAACTTCCGCGACATTTAACAAATCTATACCTCCGTTTGCAATACTGGTTGTGGCTACAACTACAGGCTGGGTGTACTTCATGATCCAAACAGATAGCTGGTTTCTATTTCTGGATAATTGGTTTATGACCGTAACCATGATCTTCGGTTCGTTTATTGCCGGAGCCAGCTCTGAAGGCGGAGGGGCTATCGCATACCCGGCCATGACGCTTCTGTTTGATATTGAACCCGACGTAGCCAGAAATTTCAGCTTTGCCATACAGAGTTTTGGAATGACGTTTGCAGCCATCTGGATTTTTCTCTCCCGCATACCCATTGAAAAAACGTATTTGATTCTTGCCGGCACCGGTGGTCTTGCAGGAATTCTTTTTGGCTCTGTCTATATCGCACCCCTTGTACAGCCGGCCTATGCCAAAATGATGTTTGTATCATTCTGGTTAAGCTTTGGGATTGCGCTATGGGTGGTAAATTTCATCCGCAAAAACAACAGCGTTGATTCACTTCCCCGCCTCTCAAATTATCAGAAAACTGAACTTTTTGCTGTTGGCATAATTGGTGGAATTTTCAGTTCTGTATTGGGGAATGGACTTGATATCTGCACATTCGCTTTTGTGGTTTTGAAATACGGTCTCTCAGAAAAAGTAGCTACCCCAACTTCTGTAATTTTAATGGCCTCAAATGCTATTACCGGTTTTTTTCTCCACACCACTTTTCTTCAAACCATGCAGCCGGAAGCTATTAACTACCTGTTAGTCTGTATCCCGGTTGTTATTATTGGAGCACCCATGGGAGCTTATGTAATCAGTAAAATCGGAAGGGAAACGATAGCTATACTCTTGATATTAATTATCGTCGCACAGTTTTTTACGGCAATCTATATCATTCAGCCGGATCTTATGCTGAGCCTTTTCTCATTAGGCATCTGTATTACCGGCCTTGTTCTCTTCTTTGTCCTAACCCAAATCAGAGCAAACTCCAAATCATAGTGATTGCAATAACGATTACCAGGATAGAAAAGCCAAGTTGAACGTGACGGGCAGATACTTTTTTATTCAGCTTAACACCCAGAAGCCCCCCTGCAAATGCACCCACAATGAGAGGGAATCCGGTACCGAAATCTACAAATCCAAGTGTATAATCGGTCAGGCCGGCCGGGCTGTCTACAAACAAAGCATACTGTACCCAGCCCGAAAACGAGATCAATACAATGGCAAGAGATGAAATGCTCACTGTTTTAACAATGGGTAACCGGTACAGAAGATTCATCATCGGTACCAGCACAATTCCGCCGCCTACCCCGGCAAGAGCTGCCACCAACCCCCCCATCCCACCGGCTCCACTCATTTTTGCAACATTCAAACTTTCGGGTGCCACCTGGAGTGTGACTTTGGATTGACTTTTCCGGTAAAACATCACGGATACAAATATGAGTAGAATCACAAAAAGTGACACAAACACATCTTCTGTATAGTAACCCGAAGTAACAATCAGCTTACCTAAATAGACGCCAAATGCTCCAAAAACGCCAATTGTAATTCCCTCCTTCCAAAACATGTTTTGATGACTGCGCTGCTGTATTGTACTGCTTGATGCTGCTATGAACGTACAGAAAAGGGCTGTGCCCACAGTCCATGAAACGGGGGATGCCACTTCAAGGCTGGTAAATAGAAAAAAGAGTATGGGAGAGAAAAGAAGCCCACCCCCTACCCCAAAAAAACCGGCCATTAACCCGGCTAATACCCCTAAAATTATCAGCAGAATAATCATTCAATACTCTATATACTGATTGTTCCCATCAAGTAGGTAACTGCATGGCCACCCAGTTCCACTCTGTCCCCTTTTTGCTCACAGTAAATGATTCCGCCCCGCGTTGAAACTTGCCGGGCAACCATATTTTTCTTGCCGAGTCGT
This sequence comes from Balneolaceae bacterium, assembly GCA_007118525.1. Classification (GTDB taxonomy): domain Bacteria; phylum Bacteroidota; class Rhodothermia; order Balneolales; family Balneolaceae; genus Rhodohalobacter. The sequence continues at coordinate 5,459 of SKRK01000246.1, read as the reverse complement.
TTTGACCAGAACGGTGTTAGAACTGTGTGCGCCGAACCGGTAACAGGATCTTCCGGTACCCCGATCGCCGGTGCAAAGAAGCGGCTCACAAAATCGATTCCTTCACTTTTCGAAGGTGCCGTTACAATTACACCTCTTACCTCCATTTTTTTCAGTATCAACAGATCCGGTTTCATCTTCTCCAGCAACTCTTCATCCTGTACCAGCACCAGCAGATCGGTATTTACCCCTGCGTAGATCGGAATCGTACCAAATGCTTCGGGCAGCAACTTGGGTATCGGTATGGTTTCAGGAGAATTGGAGGGGAAATCCATCCAGTACAATCCCTCTCTTCTCACTACTCTCAAAAGGCCGCTGTTTGACTTAAAACGAATCTGATCCTCATCAAATCCAAGTTCACTAAATAAAATATGTGCCGAAGCGAGCGTTGCGTGCCCGCACAGATCAACTTCTGTTTTTGGGGTAAACCATCGGATTTTAAATGATCCATCTTTCTCCTTTACAAAAAAAGCTGTCTCTGAAAGATTGTTTTCAGAAGCGATTTGCTGCATTACATTAACACTGAGCCACTTCTCAAGCGGCACAATGGCTGCGGGATTACCTGTAAAAACTTTGTCTGTAAATGCGTCTACCTGATAAATTTTCATACGTTATTTTATGTTCTTTTTATTTTAATGTAGTGAATTGACGCATGGATTTCATTTTTCAGGATAGAATCATTAAAGGTTCAATTTGCGCTGAAAGTTCACGATCTTACGCGAATGGCTCCACAAATGCTCACATATCCCGAAAACAGCTTCCGAAAAATCGGTTTCGAATCTATCAGAAAAGCAACGCTGCGAAAGTGTTTTACACCCTATGGCCGCGAAGAGCTTGAATCAATGAGCCCTTTACGTGAGATCGATGCCGTTCAAAAGCAGCTGGACTGTTCAGCTGAGTGGCTAAAGCTTCTTCAAAGCGGGTCCAATCATCCTCTATCCAACCTGGATGAGGTGCGCGAAATGTTAAAACAGAGCAGGGTGATCGGATCCATTCTGCCGCTCAGCGACTTCCCAATCATCCTTGACAATGCGCGCCTGGCCCGGATTATTAAACAGTTTTTCGACCGCACTGAAGCAGAATATTCCAGCCTGAAAAAGATTGTTCATCGACTGATAAACCTGAAACCACTTGAGGATGCCATCCAGAAGGTGGTAACCGATCGCGGTGAACTGCGGGATGATGCCAGCCCTGAGCTGAGAAAAATCCGCAACAGGCTGAACCGTGAGCGCAACCGGCTCAGAAATACCATTCAGCAGGTGATGAAAAGAGCGGCCAAAGATGGGATGACCTCCGATGAAGGTGCCACCATACGAAATGGCAGAATGGTCATTCCCATACAGGCTGAGTTTAAGCGTAAATTAGAGGGATTTGTACAGGATGTCTCATCCAGTGGTCAAACGGTCTACATTGAGCCGGTTCAGGCACTGCAGATCAATAATGAAATACGACAGCTTGAGGCGGAGGAGCAGCGGGAAATTGAGCGGATTATCCGGCAGCTGACTTCTGAAGTTCGAAAATACCATGAAGAGCTCGAACTTAACTGTGGCCACATTGGCGAGCTCGACGCCATACACTGCAAAGTAAGCATGGGAATGGACATGGATGGAGTTATTCCAATAGTACATCCGGAACGTCATCTGAACCTGATCCGTGCAAAAAACCCAAACCTTCTGCTAAAAAACCTGGGCAGCAAAGAACCGGAACCGGTAGTTCCCCTTAACCTTGAGCTGATGCATGAGGAGTTTGCACTGGTCATTACAGGGCCAAATGCCGGAGGGAAATCAGTTGCCATGAAAACCGTTGGTTTGCTAAGCCTGATGGTTCAGAGCGGTTATCCCATTCCCGTTCAGCCCGACTCAACCCTGCCCGTATTGAGCGGACTCTTTGTGGATATCGGGGACGATCAATCCATTGAAAATGACCTGAGTACATTCTCTTCCCGTCTCAACTGGATGAAAAAGACTTTAGAGATGGTTGAACCCGGCGCACTGGTTCTGATCGATGAAGCAGGAGCCGGAACCGATCCGGAAGAGGGCGGGGCACTGTTTCAGTCGTTTGTGGAAGAAATTATTGAGCATGGTTCCAGAGTGATCGTTACCACACATCACGGCTCTCTCAAGGTTTTTGCGCATGAGCATGAAAAAGTTGTGAATGGGGCCATGGAGTTTAACCAGGAGAACCTATCTCCCACCTATCGATTTAAAAAAGGCATTCCCGGCAGCAGTTACGCTTTTGAAATCGCCGACCGGATGGAATTACCGGCAGACGTCATGGCCAGAGCCCGCGGGCTGCTCGGTGACCAGCGCGATAAGATGGGCGACCTTCTGGTGAACCTGGAACGGCAGATGCAGGAATCGGAGGAGACCCTGGCTGAAACCCATAGACGCCTTAAGGAGATTGAAAAGCGGGAGAAGATCTATTTGGATAAAGCTTCCAATTTCGAGAATAAACGGAAGAAGATTCTTGAACGGGCATATAAAGATGCCGAAGAGATCATGAGAGGTGCCAATAAGCGGATTGAAGAAGCCGTTGAAAAGATTGTTCAGGCCGGAGTTGAAGACAAAGAGAAGATCAAAGAGGCTCGATCTGACATTCGCGATGCAAAAAAGGAGATTCATTTCAATAAAGAAGAGCTCGAACAGGAAGAGGAGAAACCCTTTCGCAGTGATGAAGCTCCAAGCGTGGGCGATTATGTGCTGATAGGTGAAAGCGACACATCCGGTGAACTGATTGATCTATCGGGGAAAAATGCGACGGTTTTAGTAAACGGAATGAAGATCAAATCAAAAGTGGATAAGCTGGTGAAGACCCATCCGCCGAAAAAGCAGAAGAAAGCACCCCATTTGCGCTCATACAGCGGCTCCGAAAACATTGACCTCTCCGTAAGCCCTCGGCTTGATCTCCGTGGACAGCGGGGCGAAGAAGCAATCCATGAGCTTACCCTCTATCTAGACAAAGCCGTTGCGCGGGGCCTGCGCGAAGTGGAGATTATTCACGGCAAAGGCGAGGGTATACTGCAGAAGCTGGTAAATGAATACCTTGAACAGCGTAAGGAGGTAAAGGAGTTTGATATTGCTCCCTGGGAAAGCGGCGGGAGTGGTTGTACCATAGTAAAACTTTAGGACTCACCCCCTTCCCCTCTTCTTCTTCCCGCCATCCGGCGGTTCGAAAAGAGGGAGGACTCCTGTAATAGTTTTAGCCATTTGCAGGGTATCGTCATTATAAAAGTGTCAATTTAAAAGTCTACTCTCGAGAGGAGATATAGGGGTGTGTTCGTGAAGGGAAAAATCGTTTTTGAAAACCGTAGAACACCATTTATGAATATCTTTTCCCGGTTGAAAAAAAGAGATTCAACAGCTATGGGGTCGAGGGAGATGCTGGCTGAGCGTTGATCTGCTTCCAAACATTTTTCTGGTTTCTTTACTTTCTACTCCATGCCCAATTCTCACCATTCAACCCACCTATAACCAGTACCTTGCAGTTAAAAATCTTTTTACTCCCTATTGAATATATCCCGGATTATAACGTAATATTATTTTAGCTCTGCTACCCCAAGAGAGATTCATCCAATAACGCTTTCCTTTTATTGTTCACAGTAAAATGTCCAGATCTCCTTTGATTGATATTCCGGTTATCCTTACTGCCGGTTTTCTTTTTGTTTCATCGTGCACGTACTCACCAAGCGGAACAAACTTCATGGATGTAAATCAAGAGCCTGCGAGCCTTTCGATGGATTTCAATATAAGTCCACAACTTGAGGTTGATGAAACCATCAAACTTTTTGGTCAGCCTATAGCAGAATATCAGTTTACATCAGACTTTAATGATATGAGACCAGTTGACCTTGAAATTAGCCTGGGTTCTCAAATACTTGAACAAAATAGATTTTGGATGGGTAAAATATCTCAAAAAAAGTATTTCGCAATCGATACATACGGTTTTCCGAATGGAATCTACAACCTGAACATAAAAGCGGTCTCCAATAGCGGAACGGGAAGTATTGCAGATCTTACAGGTAATGAAATAATTGAAATCTCAGGTAGCTGGAAAATTGAAATTGACAATCTTGGCCCTACATCACCCGATATATCTGCTGTAGTGGCAGATAATAGGCAGCTTCTTATAACCTGGAATCCATATCTAAGGCCAAATTTCTCAAGCTATTATATCTCAAAAAACAAGTTTAATGAGTCTACCGGACAGTACCAGGAGGTGTACAGGGTGGCCAATCAATCGATTACCGATCGATATAAGACTTCCCTGTATGATCCTGTTTATATTGGCGGTGAAGCTCTATACAGGGTTGTAACGATACCGGAGGTTCAAAATCCATATTTAAATAATCATGATTTTTACGGCCTTGGAAAAATTTTCACCTATAATGATGAATTCCCCGTATTCCAGGCCCATGTAATCACGGATTCACAGCTTGAGTTAAGATGGAGCATTTGCAAATACCCAGATAACTTTGGTTCCTACCTGGTCAGGAAATATCAGGATGATTCAGACGTCATCAATTACTGGTCTTTCACAAATATTGAAGACACAAGTTTGATTGACACTGACTTCACTCCCGACAGCGGATACCACTATGAATTAATTACAATGCCAAAATTATTCTCGCCCTCAGCTAGCACATACGATACTATAATCCCGTGAAATTAATGAACCTCTTTTTTAAAGTGCTTATCGTAGTTCTTATTATGATGTTCAACTCAGCTGTATCAATTTCAGCTCAGAATCTGCTTCTTTCTGTGGATGGCGGAATGGCATCATTCAATCAAACCGGTTATTTAACGATTCAGAATTACCTGGCAAGCCAAAATCCGGCAATTAATTTAAAAGCAACAGACCAGTTTCCAAGCAGACCCTTCTATCGCATATCACTATCAAGGGAATTTAATCAGGATTTTCATTTTGGAATTTTTTGGGGATACTCATCAACCGGCGGCAGATTAACTGCAAGTGATTATTCTGCTGAAATTACACTGGACCAAATTTCTGTTTACAATCAATTGGGTGTTCTCTTTTGGAAAAACTTGTCCGATCAAAAACGGATAGACCCATTTATAAAAATTCAATTGTCAATGGATTTAGCAAGACTTGAACTTCGTGACAGAGTAAAGATTTTTAATCAAAAATCGGAAGAATCCACATTTTTAAAATCAACAAATATCACTTTTGAGCCCGAAATTGGAATACAGCTGAAATTCCTGCCACTCTCTCCAAATCTATTCATCGGCTATCTTTACCATATCCACCAGTTCCCTCTACACCTTGAAAGTTCAACAGATGCAAAATTAATAATCAATGATGAGTTTACATATTCAGATTACTCAGGTTTTAGAGCAGGAATCACTGCCAATTTCAATTTGAATAGGCGACCCGGCTAAACTCCGGGAATCAAAACTTTTTCC
>SKRK01000284.1 GCA_007118525.1 Balneolaceae bacterium | reverse complement strand
GGCCGGTCAGAGGGTAAGAATTTTTTCAGAAAATTTGGGCGATACTGTCTTAACAGGTGAAATTTCAAGAATATCACCCTTCCTGGGTGCAGGCAGCTTTAGTACGGAAGCAGAGATAGATGTTGGAAATGAGAGCAGGTTTCTGATGCCGGGCATGTTTGTAAACATTGATGTTTTATATGGTGAAAGTGAGCAGGCAACGATCATACCGTTAAGTTCAATTTACAGACATCCGCAAACGGGTGAGACGGGTGTATTTGTTGCTGTAAATTTCGGTATCGAAGCCGAAATGCTTGAGGACCTGGAAGGAAATCAACTCAGCAACCCTACAGATGTTGAATTTATTCCAATTGAAGTGATAGCAAGGGGAAGGGAAGCCGCCGGTGTAGCCGGCATTCGCAGCGGTCAGTGGGTGGTAACGGTTGGACAAAACCTTTTAATTCGTGATCAGAGCGGTATAGCACGGGTTCGTCCTGTAACATGGGACAAAATTTTGGACATGCAGAGAATGCGTCCACAGGACTTGCTCCGCGAAATTATGAATGGTGAAACAACGCAGGGCTCAGCCAGCAACTTATAATTCTTAAAAGAACCTGATATGGCATTGACCGAAACATCCATTAAGCGTCCCATTGCAACAACCATGTTCTATCTGATCGTGATTGTACTGGGAATTACCGGGTTCAGATACCTTCCTGTTGACCTCCTCCCCCCTATTGAATTTCCACGTCTCTCAGTTTCTGTTGATTACCCGAATGTAGGTCCCGAAGAGATTGAAACCATTATTACAGACCAGCTGGAGAATGCACTTGCCGGAGTGGCAAACGTGGAAGAGATCACCTCCAGTTCCTCTGAAGGCCAGAGCCGCGTAACCCTGAACTTTTCACAAAATGCAAATCTGGATGAAGCAGCAAATGATGTAAGGGCTGCACTTGACAGGGTAAGGCGCAGCTTGCCTGATGAGGCCGATTCACCAAGAGTTCGCAAGTTTGATCCCAACGACTCTCCAATTATTATCCTGGGAGCTCAATCAACCAGGCCGCTTGATGACCTAACCCGAATCCTGGAACGTGATATCTCAAAACGAATTGAGCAGATTCCGGGCGTGGGCTCTATCGATGTTTGGGGTGGAGTTTATCGAGAAGTGCGGGTGAACCTGAAACGCGACAGGCTTGCCGGTAGCGGGCTAACCGCGCTGGATGTGCGAAATGCCATTGTGGCCGAAAATAACACCCTGCCGGGCGGCAATGTGAAGGACGGGCTTACAGAGCTCTATGTGCGTACACTGGGTGAATTTACGTCAATTGATCAGATTGCTGAGACTATTATTACCCGTGTGGATGGAAGACCGGTCCGGGTCAGGGATGTGGCTAATGTAGAAGATTCATATCGCGACATTGGCAGGGTTGTTAGTGTAAATGACCAACCCATGATACGCATGGGTATCAGAAAACAGACCGGCGCAAATACAGTTGAAGTATCCAAAGGGATTCAGCGGGAAATTGAGCGGATAAACAGCGAGCGGGAAGATGTCAACCTCCTGGTTATTGTTGATCAAAGTGATTTTATACAAGACTCAATAGACAATGTGCAACAGGCCGCTACCTGGGGAGCACTATTGGCAATTTTTGTGCTCTACCTCTTTTTACGGAATGGCTCAACGACATTTATTATTTCTCTTGCCATACCCGTTTCGATAATTGCCACATTCGGGCTGCTCTATTTTGCCGGTTTGACCCTGAACCAGATGAGCTTTGGAGGGTTGGCTCTTGGGGTTGGTCTCATTGTTGACAATGCCATTGTGGTTTTGGAAAACATTGTAAGGCAGCGAGGTAAGGGGCGTTCCCTTGCCGAAAGCTCACTTATCGGGACTAAAGAGGTGTCGGGTGCTATAGTAGCTTCAACCGTTACAACATCGGTAATCTTTCTGCCTGTTGTATTTATGCAAACCCTGACGGGCACGATGTTCCAGGAGCTTGCACTTGTTGTTGTTTTTGCACTCTTCTGTTCGCTTCTGGTCGCCCTTACGCTGGTACCTATGCTGGCAAGTAAGTTTATGACCATTAAACCTGAGTCGGAGCTCACCGAACGTGATAAAGGTCGTTTCCAGAGATTTTTTGAAAGATTTGAAAATAGTTATGGAGGATTCCTTGAAACCGCAATCAGACGGAGGTATGTGGTGTTCGGAATTACCATTGCAATGGTTGGAGTCTCTTTTTATGGAATGAGTTATATCGATACAGAACTGGCTCCTCAAACCGAAGCTGATGAAATACGCATTGACTTCTACCTGGCCGATGGAATGAATATCGCTGTAGCCAACCAATATCTTAAAGAGTTAAAAGAAAAGGTGGAACAGATTGCGCCGATGGAGCAGGTGAAATATATCTCTACAGAAGTTAGAAATGGCCGGGCTCAGGTGGAACTAAACCTTGTAGACGTCTCGGAAAGAACCATCAGCTCGTCTGATCTCGCCGATGAAATCCGAACACAAATTGAAGGGTCCATTCCCGGAGGGTTTTTCAGGGTGCGCGCGCAGAGCGGGCTTTGGATACTCAGAAGAATTTTCGGTTCAGGCGGTGATGAAGCCATCCAGATTCAGCTGAGAGGTTATGATATTGAAATTGCAGATGAGCTTGCCACAGAGATCCGGCAGCGTATGGAGCGTATTCCGGAAGTGCGCGGTGTACG
>SKRK01000291.1 GCA_007118525.1 Balneolaceae bacterium | reverse complement strand
TTTCTCTTCAGGCTCAGCCTCTTTCTCTTCTGCGGCTTCAGTCTTTTCTGCAGAATCTGAATCTTCTGAAGATTCCGGAACTGCATCTTTATCAGTATCTATTATGGCAATAGGCTGGCCTACTTCCACAGTCTGGTCGGCTTCAACTAAAATTTCCACCAATACACCAGACTCGGGTGAGGGCACCTCAGTGTCTACCTTGTCTGTAGCAATTTCAAGAAGGGTTTCGTCTACTTCTACCTTATCGCCCACTTTTTTTGCCCACTCAATAACGGTTCCCTCCATTACAGATTCACCCATTTGGGGCATCACAACTTCAACCTTTGCCATGTTGATTTAATCTATTTTTCGAATTCTGAATATGTTTTTGCGAGTACTTTTGATCAGCTTTAAAGATCAGAATAATCGTTATCAGATCAAAATTGAAGCTATATCTTCTATCCCTGATTTTTGATGATAGGGCACTAAAAAATCGCTTCCATCACATTTTTTTCCTATTTGTGAGAATCATCTGAGAAGTACCGGTCTTATTCACACAATAACTTTCCTTGCAAAAAGTTCAACTTTAAACTCAGCAAACCGGCATATTTTCATTCTGAAGTATCTATTTCAGTTTAATCCTCAAACTCCTATACTCTGATGGTCATAAATTCTGCTTAACTGATATTGATGAGACCTTTTATCATAATTTTTATTTTCACATGGTTTCTGAACCTCTTTTTACCATGGTGGTCTGCCCTTTTACCGGCTATTATTATCGGTGCATGGCTTCTTGAAAATAGCCTCTCAGCTTTTTTTACCGGACTGACAGCAGGCGGTTTTGCATGGTTTGTGCAGGCTTTTTACATACATATTGCAAACGATGCAATTCTCTCAACGCGCGTAGCTGAAATGCTTCAACTGGGATCACCCTGGTTTGTACTCCTGTTCACGTTCCTGATTGGCGGAATTTTGGCAGGATTCAGTACACTTTTTGGATACCAGCTGAAAACCGTGTTGACAAACTCGTCCATCTCCGATACAAACTGACATTAGATTAACTTTCACGCTATGAGTGAACATCCCAAAACCGACGACCCCAAAGTACCCAAGCAGGACCGGCAGGAGAGAACTCTCTTTACACGCTTCCTCGATTTTGTAGAGTGGCTGGGAAACCTGCTACCACATCCTGTAACCCTTTTTGCACTCTTTGCCCTTGGCGTGGTTCTGGTAAGCGGTCTCGCCGAATGGCTCGACTGGAGCGCACCCGATCCACGGCCGGAGGGTTCAGCCGGACGTGCACCCGATGGGATTATCCGGCCGGTTAGCCTAATGAATGCGGAAGGGCTGCGCATGATTGTTGAAAGAATGGTAGTTAATTTTACAGGTTTTGCCCCTCTCGGCGTGGTACTGGTTGCCCTGTTGGGTGTGGGCGTAGCAGAACACTCCGGCCTTATCAGCGCCTGTGTTCGCGGTATTGTTTTAAAAGCAGCATCATTTAAGCCTGCTGCTACCTCCCGTTCAGGGTTCAAAGCTATTCCTAACCGTATCATTAACTTCATCGTAACACCCAAGAATCTTGTAACCGTAGCCATCTGTTTTGCGGCGGTTATATCGAATACCGCCTCCGAAATGGGGTACGTGGTGCTGGTTCCTCTTGCGGCCGTTATCTTCCACTCCATGGGCCGCCATCCTCTGGCGGGATTAGCCTGTGCATTCGCCTGCGTATCGGGCGGTTACAGCGCCAATCTGCTGCTTGGAACTATCGATCCGCTGCTTGCCGGGCTCACCCAGGAGGCTGCACAACTTATTGATCCAGACTACACCGTCGTAGCCACAGCCAACTACTATTTTATGTTTGTGAGCACATTCCTGATTACCGGAGTTGGCGCGTTTGTAACACTGCGAATTGTAGAGCCAAAGCTTGGAGTTTATGATGAGAGCATGGCCATGGAAGACCTGTCGAATGAAGTTTCGATGGACCCACTCACCGACAAAGAGCTTAACGCTCTGAAATGGACAGGTATTTCAGTAATAATTATGTTCGGAATCCTGGCATTAACCATTGTGCCGGAAAATGGAATCCTGCGAAATCCTGAAACAGGAGACTGGAAAGACTCACCGTTTCTGCGGGGAATTGTAACCTTTATTTTTATCTGCTTTCTCATTCCCGGATTTGTTTACGGAAAAGTTGTAGGAACCATGAAAGATGATCGTGATGTGATTAAAGGCATGTCGAGTGCCATGTCCACGCTTGGGCTTTACATAGTAATCGTATTCTTTGCGGCTCAATTTGTAGCCTATTTTGGCTGGAGTAATCTCGGGCAGATTTTTGCCGTTAAAGGCGCTCAATTTCTGCAGGATATGGGAGCAACCGGCCCGATCATTTTTATTGGATTTATTTTTGTCTCCGGTTCCGTAAACCTGATGCTTGGCTCTGCTTCTGCACAGTGGGCTGTAACAGCTCCTATCTTTGTACCCATGCTGATGCTGATTGGCTACACGCCCGAAGTGATACAGGCGGCCTACAGAATTGGTGACTCGGTTACAAACATTATCACACCGATGATGAGTTACTTTGGGCTGATCCTTGCCTTTGCCAATAAATATGATAAAGATCTTGGTATCGGCACAATTATCGCCATGATGCTGCCCTACAGTATCTTCTTTCTGATCGGATGGATTATTCTCTTCTACACCCTGATATTTGGA
>SKRK01000003.1 GCA_007118525.1 Balneolaceae bacterium | reverse complement strand
TGAAGGCGTTCAAAGTGAATAGCCAAGTGCGCAGCTATGGGTGAAAAGTGGTGTATGTTAAGCCCCGAGGCGCAATATTAATCAGCGTCCCAATCAATAATGAGAGGTTCCGGGAAAGAATATCAAAAAAAATTATGGGATTTTCTTGAAACAAAAAAGGCTCCCTGCAGGGGAGCCTTTTTTTAAAGAGTAATTTTAATAAAGATTATTCAACAACCGGTACTTCGGCCTCGTCGTCATCTTCATTTACTACACGGGTAACAGCAGCAATTTTACCTTCGTCATCAAGTCTCATGATTCGTACACCCTGGGTGTTTCGTCCCATGGTTCGAAGCCCTTTGCACTGCATGCGGATTACTTTTCCGGCAGTTGTAATTACCATCAGGTCATCGTTATCAGAAACTTCTTTGAGTGCAACAAGATTGCCTGTTTTAGGGGTAACCTTCAGTGTTATCACACCTTTACCGCCACGGCTTTGCTCTCTGTAGTCCTCAACAAGCGAGCGTTTGCCATAACCGTTTTCAGAGATTGCAAGAACTGTTGCTTCGTTGGTGTTTTTGATAACAACCATATCTACCAGTTCATCATCCTTGTCAAGTGTCATACCCCGAACCCCGGAAGTATTACGTCCCATTTCACGGGCATCACTTTCATGGAAGCGAATTGCACGGCCCTTCTTGTTTGCAAGAATGATATTGCTGTCACCATCGGTAAGTGCAGCACCCAATAGTTTATCATCATCTTTGATATTGATAGCTATAATACCATCTCTTCTGGGGCGGCTGTAAGCTTCAAGGGTAGTTTTCTTAACCTGGCCCTGTTTGGTCGACATGATAATTGAGTGTTTGTTAATATACTCCTCATCATCAAGAGTTTTAACGGGAACGAAGGTTTTAATACTGTCGTCCTTTTGGATATCGATCATATTTACAATTGCCCGGCCTCTCGATAATCTCGAGCCTTCGGGTATCTCATAAACTTTAAGCCAGTAACAATTTCCCTTTTCAGTAAAGAAGAGGATGTAGTTATGGTTGGTAGCCACAAACAGATGCTCAACATACTCATCATCTTTTGTTGTGGTGCCTTTCATTCCCTTGCCTCCCCGTCTTTGGCGTCGATAACCGCTTACAGGCATTCGCTTGATAAAGCCTTTGTTGGAAATTGTAACCACAACGTCCTCATCGGCAATCATATCTTCAATACTGAAGTCTTCGGCTGAATAGACGATTTGTGTTCGTCGTTCATCACCATATCGATCCTTCAGGTCAAGAAGTTCCTGTTTAATAATTTGATTTTGTTTTTCCCGGTTAGATAATATTTCTCTGTACTCAGTAATATCATCTACTATGCTGCGGTATTCCTGGTCAATCTTTTCACGCTCGAGGCCGGTGAGCTTCTGTAAACGCATATCCAGAATGGCTTTCGCCTGAAGATCGGTAAGGGCAAATTTCTTACGAAGCTGCTCATTGGCCTCCTGTGGATTCTTAGATGCACGAATTGTTTTGATCACCTCATCGAGGTTGTCAAGTGCGATCTTTAAACCTTCAAGAATATGCGCCCTGGCTTCGGCCTGATCCAGATCATAAATAGTGCGCCGGATAATAACTTCAACGCGATGGCTAATAAAATGCCTTATTAACTCTTTGAGGGCCATTACTTTAGGCCTACCCTTGACCAGTGCAAGATTGATCACGCCAAAGGTTTGCTGCATTTGGGTGTACTTGTAAAGCTGATTCAGCAGAATTCCGGTGTTGGCACCACGCTTAAGAATAATTACAATTCTCATCCCTTCGCGATCCGATTCATCCCTGATCTCTGAGATGTCGTTTATCTTCTCATTATGAACCAGGTCGGCAATTTTTTGGATCAGTGTTGCTTTATTTACCTGGTAAGGAATTTCGGTAACCACAATCTGTTCACGGTTATTGCGAAGCTCTTCGACATTAGCCCGGGCTCTCATGGTAATTTTACCACGTCCGGTTTCATAAGCATCTTTCACACCTTCGTATCCATAGATAATTCCGCCCGTTGGAAAGTCGGGTGCGGTGATTATTTTCATGAGATCTTTGGTCTCGATCTCCGGATTATCTATATAGGCTACAGTTCCATCAACTACCTCAGTCAGATTATGAGGAGGCATATTTGTCGCCATTCCAACTGCAATACCCGAAGCCCCGTTAAGGAGCAGGTTCGGAAGCATGGATGGAAGAACAGTAGGTTCATTAAGGGTATCATCAAAATTGGATTGAAAATCAACCGTGTCTTTGTTGATATCAGTCAATAGTTCTTCCGCAATGCGCTGCATGCGAACTTCTGTATATCTCATGGCAGCTGCAGAGTCTCCATCAACTGAACCAAAGTTACCCTGGCCATTAACCAATGGATAACGGAGTGAAAACTCCTGGACCATCCTGACAATAGAGTCGTAAACAGCAGAGTCGCCATGGGGGTGGTACTTACCTAAAACCTCACCAACAATTCTGGCACTCTTTTTAAAACTTCTGTTGTGGAGCATTCCCAGGTCACTCATTCCATAGAGAACACGGCGGTGAACCGGTTTCAGTCCATCGCGTACATCCGGCAATGCCCTTGAAACGATCACCGACATCGAATAATCGATGTAGGATGATTGCATCTCATCTTCTATTGAAATAGGTATAATTTTTTCGCTAGCCATTTATATAGTATTGAGT
>SKRK01000029.1 GCA_007118525.1 Balneolaceae bacterium | reverse complement strand
TATAATTTCTAATCGCGCAGTGTGGAATTAACAGAATCAAGGAGAATGGATGCATAAAAATTGTTACTGATTCTTGATATATCAATAAACATTAATATAAATCACTAATCATGGCGATGCTAGATAAGAAAGATTTTCAAAAATTTGTCCGTCATTTCAATAGAAAAGATGATCCAATTCCAATTCAGTATGATAAACTAATTCTTGTTGCTATTTCAAGTGCTGCTGCAGGAGCCATTTTGGGCGTATTGTTTGCTCCTGATAAAGGAAAGAATACCAGGGAAAGATTGGCAAAGAATACCGAAAAATATCTCAAGGAGATCAAAAAAAACACTGAAGAAATGAGCCGGCAGCTGAAAGATAGTACGGATTCTATCCTCAGCAAAACCAATAAGACAGTCCAAAATTTAAAGCAGGACGTTGAGGGTTACTCCGAATTAACCTATCAGGAACTGTACGACCTGGCCAAAGAGCTTAAGGTCAAAGGATATTCCCAAATGAATAAATCCGAACTGATTCAGGCACTGGAAGATTTATAGATCAGAGTGTGACCATATTAGTCTCTTACATGGTGCGTGTTAAAAATGAACGCCTGACGCATGTGCTAACCAAACATAGTAAAAGTGTTTGCCAATAAGGTCAAACCGGTTAAAACGCATACCATTACTTACCGATACAAAACCGGGAGAATATCGAGTCCAAAACATGTTCATTGGTAACCTCTCCCGTGATGGTGCCCAGCTCTTTCAGGGCGGCGCGCAGATCGATGGAGAGAAAATCCCCGGTCATGCCCCGGTCAAGAGCGTCAATAGCCCGCTGCACGTTCTCTCTCGCTTTTTGAAGGCCATCGCGGTGACGCGATGATGTGACCAGCAGGCTGGAGGTGTCGTAGTCTTTGTTTTCGAGCGCCCGATGCTTCATCAGCTTTTTAAGCTCATCGATGTTTTGCTCTTCGATAGCAGAGATTTTGAGGTCGTAGTGGATGCGTTCCTCTTTTCCTCCTCCGCCGGAGAGGTCCCGATTTGAAGAACGGTCGGGATGACTGCGCTCACTGTCAGGGGTACTTTGGTTTAGATCCATTCCACCACCACCGGACAAGCTGTCCGGTGTACGTGGTTTTAGATCTAGTTTAGTGCCAACCAGCAGAAACGGGGTTTGAGCAGCTCGTTTTTGAAACCCGGCAATCTCTTCTCTCTCCTCTGCATCCAGTGGCAGGGACAGGTCTTTGAGATAGACCACCAGGTCGGCCTGCTCAAAGGCCTTTTGGGAGCGCTTAATACCCTCAGCTTCTATCACATCTACTGTATCGCGAAGGCCGGCGGTATCGATCAGCTTAAACAGCAATCCCTCGTAGCTCCAGTCGGCGTCGATGGTGTCGCGGGTGGTTCCGGCAATTTCTGTTACAATGGCACGGTCGCTCCCAACAAGCGTATTCAGAAGGGTTGACTTACCCGCATTGGGCCTCCCAATAAACACGGTTTTTACCCCATCTTTTACAAGGCGGCCGGTTTCGTAGGTGTCGAGCAGCCTGCCGATCTCATCATTTACCTCAACAAGCAATTTCCGGAGCTGCTCTTTATTTGCAAACTCCACATCCTCCTCAATAAAATCGAGTTCAAGCTCAACCATGGCCGTGGCATCAATGATCTGCTGTCGAAACTGTTTAATATGCTTACCAAGCTTACCTTCGAGCTGCTGATTGGCCGCATCCACGGCTTTAATGCTTTTGGCGTGGATCAGGTCGGCCACCGCTTCGGCCTGGTCGAGGTCCAGCTTGCCATTCAAAAAGGCCCGCTGGGTAAACTCACCGGGCTCGGCCGCCCGAACGCCCTGTTCCAGGATGGTTTCCAGCACGGCTTGAGTCACCAGCACGCCGCCGTGGCAGGAGATCTCAACCGTATCTTCCCCGGTGTAGGATTTTGGTGATCGAAAAACAGCCGCCAAAACTTCATCAATCACGCGTCCATCTATTTTGATAATTTTTCCGAAGTGGACGGTGTGGGAATCAACGCCGGTTAAATCTTTACCTTTAAAACATTTTTGTGCTTTTTCAATTGCCCCCCTGCCGGAGATTCTGATTACAGCAATGCCACCCTCTCCAATGGGAGTGGCAATAGCGGCTATAGGAGGATTATGGTTAATATCAGACAAAAGGAGTTTCGAAAATCATTATTTAATAAAAGTTATCGAGAGGCAAGTTACCCATCAGCCTCAACAACTTCCTCTTTTGTTATTAACGGAAATGGTTCAGCTTCGTGTACAATTTTCCAATTGTTATTCAGAAACCAGATCAGCCATCCAAAAGATACCACAAAAAGGAGTATTCCCATCCAGGCGTTTTCCAAAAACGGTTCTATGGTCTCCCAGGCCTCAAGATTTAAGGTGTCGCCAAAATAGATAAGAAGTACAGCAAATCCATTATTAGCTGCGTGTATAAGGAAAGGAAGCAGGAGAGAGCGTGTTCGTAAGTAGAGAACGCTGAGTACAACCCCGAAAATAAAAGCCCCGATAATGTCCATATGCAGCACGCCAAATAGAAAGGACGAGAGAAGAACAGCAATTTTATATCCATATTTTGATCCCAATCTCTCAATCATGATACCTCTGAAAATGATCTCCTCAACTAACGGGGCAAAAACAGCCACTACAAAAAATATTAAGCTGTACTGCAGGAATGTTGTATCCGGGCCAATCTCAAACAGATCCATGCTG